>NZ_DURI01000143.1 GCF_012837295.1 Corynebacterium sp.
CAGGCCGCGTGCGGCTGGGGCTGGCCAAGGAGCTGGCGTCGCAGCTCGGGGCACCGTGCCTGCGGATCGAAGACCTCAAGGCGGACGCCGTCGCCGGCGTGGTGAAGGCGGCGGTCGGCGCGTGAGCCGGGGGTTGCGTCGGCCGGTACGCTCGCATGCATGAACGCCCACGACGCGGAGCCCATCGCAGTCAACGTCATCGAGATCACGATCTTCGCGGAACGTTGGCGCGCCGACCTCCTGCTCGGACGTCTCGCCCTGGCGATCGGCGCCCGCCTCGGCGCCGTCGACGCTGGGTTCTCCGTCTCGGACGTCGAACCAGGGGGCGAGGCCGACGAGTGGGATCTGGTGGGCCAGTGGCGGCAGCTCAACGCCGATGCGAACCCGCCCGCCGACAAGACGCTGCACACGGTGACGGCCTGGTTCACCGGCGAGTTGAAGGGAGCGGGCGACGACGTCGCCGAGACCGCAGATGAGGACGAATCGCTCGCGATCATCCTCGACGCGCTCGATGGTCTGGCCCAGGCCGGGGTGGGGGAGGCCGAACTCGACTACGACGGCGCCAACCCCGACCACGTCCCCTTCGGCGATTCCCGCTACGCCATCGAGCTGCCCCGGGCGACGCTGGCCAAGGGGGCCGACGTCGGCCCGGACGTCGCCGCGGCCGTCGCCAGGCTGCGGGGTCTCGTGGCCGCCGGGCGCGGGCCCGCACCGGAGACGACCAGCATCCAGATGCGTTCCCGGGCGGCCTTCGACGAGGCGCGGGAGCGGTGGCTGGAGAACGAGGGCCGGGCGAGGTAACCGACGGCGGTGACCCCGGCTAATATGTCGGCCATGGCACAGGGACAGGTTGATCCGAAGAACATTCCCGATGACGGGCTCACGACGCGGCAGCGCCGCCAGCTGCCCATCACCGCGGTCCACACCGGCCACGGCAAGGGAAAGTCGACCGCGGCGTTCGGCATGGCCCTGCGCGCGTGGAACCAGGGGCTGAACATCGGCGTGTTCCAGTTCGTGAAGTCCGCGAAGTGGAAGGTCGGCGAGGAGACCGTGTTCAAGCGCCTCGGCGAGCTCCACGACGAAACCGGCGAGGGCGGCGCCGTCCAGTGGCACAAGATGGGCGAGGGCTGGTCCTGGTCGCGCAAGAAGGGCTCCGAGGAAGACCACGCCCGCGACGCCGCCGAGGGCTGGGCGGAGATCAAGCGCCGCCTCGCCGCCGAGGAGCACGACTTCTACGTCCTCGACGAATTCACCTACCCCATCAAGTGGGGCTGGGTCGACGCGGCCGACGTCGCGGAGACGCTGGCCAATCGCCCGGGCCGCCAGCACGTGGTCATCACCGGCCGCGACGCCGCCCCCGAGCTCATCGAGGTCGCCGACCTGGTCACCGAGATGACCAAGCACAAGCACCCCATGGACGCCGGCCGCAAGGGGCAGAAGGGCATCGAGTGGTAGACCCGCTCGCCCCCGGCGTCGTCATCGCGGCGCCGGCCTCCGGCACCGGCAAGACGACCATCGCCACCGGTCTCATCGCGGCGCTCGCGCGCCGGATGTCCGTCGCCCCGTTCAAGGTCGGCCCCGACTACATCGACCCCGGCTACCACTCCATCGCCGCAGGCCGCCCGGGCCGCAACCTCGATTCCGTGATGTGCGGCCCGGACCTCATCGGCCCGTTGTACGCGCACGGGTCGGTGGGCCTGGACGTCGGCATCGTCGAGGGCGTCATGGGGCTTTTCGACGGCCGGATCGGCGGAGATCCCCTCGACGCCAGCGCGTCGACCGCGGAAATCGCCCGCCTGCTGGGCATGCCGGTGATCCTCGTCGTCGACGCCCGCCACATGAGCCAGTCGGCCTCGGCGCTGGTCCACGGCTTCGCCACGATGGACGACCGCGTCCACGTCGCGGGGGCGATCATCAACCGCGTCGGCTCCGACCGTCACGAAGCCGTCGTCCGCGACGCCATCGAGGCGGTCGGGGTGCCGGTGCTCGGCGCGATCCCGCGCGTGGACGGCATCGAGGTGCCGTCGCGGCACCTCGGCCTGGTCACGGCCGCGGAGGGCGGCGAAGAAGCCCACGCCGCCGTGGCGATGATGGCCGATCTCGTGGAGAAGCACGTCGACCTCGATGCGGTGATCGGACTGGCCAACGTCCGTTCCGGCTTCGAGCCGTGGGATCCGGTGACGGCGATCGGCGCGGGGTCGTCGTCAAGCGGGAATGCGGGTCCCCGCATCGCGCTCGCCGGAGGGCCCGCGTTCACCTTCGCCTACGCGGAGCATGCGGAACTGCTGGCGGCGGCCGGGGCCAGGGTCGAGGTGTTCGACCCGCTCATCGACGACCTGCCGGACGCCGACGGGCTCGTCGTGCCCGGGGGATTCCCGGAGGAGCACGCCGCCGACCTCGCCGCGCGCGACGACCTCGCCGCCGCCGTGCGCGCGCTGGTCGCCGACGGCGGCGCCGTGCACGCCGAATGCGCGGGACTGCTGTGGTTGCTGGAATCGCTGGGCGGGCACCGCATGTGCGGCGTCATCCCGGGCTCGGCGTCGATGGGGCGGCTCAGCCTCGGATACCGCACCGCGACGATGCTGTCGGAGTCGGCGCTGGGTGCGGTCGGGGACCGGGCGACGGGCCACGAGTTCCACAAGACCCGCCTCGATGAGGGCGCCGCCGCCGCGGCCCATGCCGCCGGTTGGACTCCCGCATGGGGCTGGCGCGGCTGGGGCGGCGACGCCGTCACCGAGGGATTCGTGTCCCCGGATGGCCGCGTTCATGCGTCCTACCTGCACGTACATCCCGCAGGGGCGCCCGGGGTCCTCCGGTCCTTCGTCGAATCCTGCGGCTGAGGGCCGGTGCGCGCGGTTGCGCGCGCAAGCGATAAGATTCCTTCATGACTTTGATGTTGAAGGGGAGCCGCGTTCTCGTCGTCGGCGCATCGACGGTGGCCGAGCGCGTCATTCCGGGCCTGGTCGACGCGGGCGCCGAAGTGATCGTCTGCGAGGGCGGCGACATCTCGCCGGGCATCGAAGGCTGGGCCGAGCGCGGTCGCATCCGACTGTGGCGCACCCCCTTCACCCCGGCGATGCTGTGGGGCAAGCGCATGGTCGTGGTCACCGACCCGGACCTGCTGCGCGAGGTGATGGTGCAGTCGAACCTGCACGGTGTCCTCGTCGACGACGCCACCGACGGCGCCGCCCAGCACGCCCAGGAATTCAAGGGCCGCCGGGCCTCCCGCGCGGGCCATCTCGCAGGCACCGTCGCCCTCGTCGGCGGTGGCCCCGGCCATCCGGACCTGATCACCGTCGAGGGCCGCCGCCTGCTGCGCCTCGCCGACGTCGTGTTGGCCGACCACCTGGGCCCGCTGTCGCTGCTGGGCGAGCTGGATCCGGACGTCGAGATCATCGACGCCGCGAAGCTGCCCTACGGCCGCGCGATGGCGCAGGAGCGCATCAACGAGCTGCTCGTCGATCGCGCCAAGCAGGGGTTGTTCGTCGTGCGCCTCAAGGGCGGCGACCCGTACCTGTTCGGCCGCGGTTTCGAGGAACTGGTCGCGCTGCGCGAGGCCGGCATCCCCGTCACGGAGGTGCCGGGCATCAGCTCGGCGATCTCGGTGCCGGCGTCGGCGGGCATCCCGGTGACCCAGCGCGGCGTCAACCACGACTTCACCATCGTGTCGGGCCACGTTCCGCCGGGGCACCCGAAGTCCCTGGTCAATTGGGATGCGTTGGGCAAGATGAACGGAACGGTGGCGGTGATCATGGGCGTGAAGAACGGCCCGAAGATCGCCGACGCGCTCGTCGCCGCGGGCCGCCCCGCCGACACCCCGGCGGCGATCATCCAGGAGGGCACCACCGAGAACCAGCGCGTCCTGCACTGCGACTTGGGCACCCTCGGCCAGACGATCGTCGACCGGGAGGTCAAGCCGCCGGCGGTGCTGATCATCGGTGACGTGGTGGCGCTGGGCCGGTAGCGCCCCGCCCGCGCGGGTGCCTAGGCCGGCACCGTGATGATGATCCCGCGGTCTCGGGCCCGCGCATCGAGCCCCGCGTCGCGGGCGACGTCCACGGCGTCGCCCAGTGAACCGATGTCGCGTGACGACGTCCCGGCGGCGTCCGCGAGCGCCCGGGCCAGCAGGCCCTTGTGGTGCTTGTTGAAGTGCGAGACGACGTTGCCGTCGGTGGTCAGCACCGTCGCGGTGATGGCGCCGGGCACCTTGCCCAGGTTCATGTAGGTGCCCGAGCGCAAATCGACGATGAGGCCGTGGTCGCCTTCGGTCAGCGCCCGCGTGATCGACTTCCCCCAGCGCGCCCGCATGGTGGGCGTGGCACCCGCCGATGGGCCGTCGTGAAGCGGGATCTTGGAACCGCCGGACAGGCGGTACTTGGGGATCATGTCCTCGCCGCCGACGACGCCGAATAGCGCCGAACCGACCGCCAGACGGGCGCGTGCGGCGGGGGAGAGGGAACCTGCGTCGAGGGCGTCGAAAAGCACGCCCGTGTAGCGGTCCAGCGCCGGCGCCGTGGGGGAGGTGAACAGCGCGGCGTTGGCGTCGACCTCGTTGGCGAGCTTCGGCCCCAACTTCAGCGCGGCCATCGCGGCGTCGCGGTCGGCGGACAGTGCGACGAGGTCGTCGGCGATGGTGCGGCGGACGTCGGCGAGCTCCGGCCACGACAGCGAGGACAGGTCCAGCGGCGCACCGGAACCCCCGGTCGACTTCGTTTCCGACGGTGGCAGGAGGATCAGCATGGAGACTGATTTTATCGGCCCCGATTCCGCCGCCGACATCGGCCGACGCAAAGGCCGGGCGGTCACCGCGAAACGGCGGGCGGGCGGTAGAGTAACCGCCATGATCACGCGAATGTCACGGCTGTTCCTGCGCACCCTGCGGGACGACCCGGCCGATGCCGAGGTCCCCAGCCACAAGCTCCTCGTCCGGGCCGGCTACATCCGACGCCACGCCCCCGGCATCTACTCCTGGCTGCCGCTGGGGCTGAAGGTTCTGCGCAACATCGAGAACGTCGTGCGCGAGGAGATGGACGGAATCGGCGCCCAGGAGATTTCTTTCCCGGCGCTGCTGCCCCGCGAGCCCTACGAGAAGTCCAACCGCTGGACCGAGTACGGCGACGACCTGTTCCGCCTCAAAGACCGCAAGAAGGCGGACTACCTCCTCGGCCCGACGCACGAGGAAATGTTCGCCCTGGCGGTGAAGGACCTGTACAGCTCGTACAAGGATTTCCCCGTGACGCTGTACCAGGTGCAGACCAAGTACCGCGACGAGGCCCGCCCGCGCGCCGGCATCATGCGCGGCCGCGAGTTCATCATGAAGGACTCGTACTCCTTCGACATGGACGACGAGGGGCTGGATTCCTCCTACCAGCTGCACCGCGGCGCCTACCAGCGCATCTTCGATCGTCTGGGCCTGGAGTACGTCATCTGCTCGGCGACGTCGGGCGCCATGGGCGGCTCCGCGTCCGAGGAGTTCCTGGCGGTGTCGCCCTCCGGCGAGGACACCTTCGTGCGCTCCACCGCCTCCGATTACGCGGCCAACGTCGAGGCCGTGATCACCCCGGCGCCGCCGGCCGAGCCCATCGAGGGCAAGCCGGAGGCCGTGGTCCACGAAACCCCGGACGCCACGACCATCCAGGCGCTGGTCGAGTGGGCCAACTCCGACGAGGCCGGTCTGGGCCGCGAGGTCACCGGCGCCGACACCCTCAAGTGCGTCATGGTGGCCATCCGCCAGCCGGGCGGGGAGTGGGAGCTCACCGGCATCGGCGTGCCCGGCGACCGCGAGGTCGACATGAAGCGCGTCGAGGCCGGCCTGGCGCCCGCCGAGGTGCGCCTGCTGGAGGACAAGGACTTCGCCAAGAATCCCTTCCTGGTCAAGGGCTACATCGGCCCGCGCGGCCTGGCCGCCAACGACGTCCCGCTCTACGTCGACCCCCGCGTCGTCGAGGGCACCGCGTGGATCACCGGCGCCGACGAGGCCAACCGCCACGTCGTCGACCTGGTGGTCGGCCGCGACTTCCATCCGGCGGGCACCATCGAGGCCGCCGAGGTCCGCGAGGGCGACGCCGCCCCCGACGGCGAGGGCACCCTGACGCTGCAGCGCGGCATCGAGATCGGCCACATCTTCCAGCTGGGCCGCAAGTACACCGAGGCGTTCGAGGTCGACATCCTCGACGTCAACGGCAAGCGTTCCCGCCCGACCATGGGTTCCTACGGCATCGGCGTCTCGCGCCTGGTCGCGGTGGTGGCGGAGCAGCTTCACGACGACCGGGGCCTGCGCTGGCCGGCGTCGGTCGCCCCGTTCCAGGCGCACGTGGTCATCGCGAACAAGGACGCGGAAGCGGCCGCCGCGGCGGAGAAGCTCGCCGAGGAGCTCGACGCCGCCGGAGTCACCGTGCTCTTCGACGACCGCCCGAAGGTCAGCCCGGGCGTGAAGTTCAAGGACTCCGAGCTGCTGGGCATGCCGGTGGTGGTCGTGGTCGGCCGCGGCTTCGCCGACGGCAAGGTGGAGCTGCGCGACCGCATGGGCGGTGAGACCGCCGAGATCGACTACGACGGCGCCGTCGACGCGGTGCTCAAGTTGGTGAAGTAGCCGGTCAGGCCGGCAGCCCCGGCAGCGCGGCCGAACCATCGCCGCGGAAGACCGAGCCACCGGCGTGGCACAGACCCGCCGCCTTCAACGCGAACTTGCGGGCGGCGGGTTCTTTCGCGTTGATGAGGGCCTGGCGCCACGCCTGGGCGCAGGCATCCTCCAGCGCGGCGGCGAATCCTGCGGCGTCGTCGTCCGGGGAGGGGGCGCCGTCGACGGTCGCGTAGCCGGCTTCGGCGAGCGGGGCCGCGATCCCGGCGTCGTCGAGCATCGAGATGACGCGGTCGCGGAGCAGCCGGTGGCGGTCGGCGCTGCTCGACGTCGATGCCCGCAGGTCCGCCGATACCCGCGGGGAGGCCACGCCCATGCCGTAGACCAGCGCGTACTCGGCGATGAGGGCGTCGGCGAACGGCGCTGCATCATCCTCGTCGAGGACCTCGTCGCCGGCGTACTCCGGGGTCAGCTCCCGCCAATCGACGTCCAACCCCCGCAGCGCCAGGACCAGGCCGCCGTCGACGGCGGACATCAGCGTCGCCTCGTACGGATCCTCGAGCGAACGGCCCGACCCCAGGGCGTCGTGAAGCAACTGCGAGGACCGGGAATCGAGCAGTACGGCCCGCGCATCGGCCGGGGACGGCGCCGCGGGCAAGGGAGAGGGCGCGGCGACGCACTCCTGCGGGGACGAGCCGTCGTCGAGGACGCCGCAGGCGCGGGTGACCTCGGCCGCCAGCGCATCGGCCTGCGCGGCGCGGGCGTCG
>NZ_DURI01000144.1 GCF_012837295.1 Corynebacterium sp.
GAGCCGCTGGACCCGGCCAGCCCGGAGTCGGCGCGGCCGTGGGGGTATTCGCTGGTCATCGACGGCATCGCGGGTCTCGGCGGTGCGGGGGCGCTGCGGGAGAAGGCCGCGCGGATCGTGCGGGTGGCGGCGAAGAACCACGCGCGGTTCCTGGCCATCGACGTCCCCTCGGGCGTCGCCGCGGACACGGGCGCGGTCGAGCCGGGCGCGTCGATCGCCGATCCGCAGTGGGAGCCGGGCGACCCGGATGAGCCGTCGCCGCGCACGTTGGATCTGCCGGGCCACGTCACCGCCGACGTCACCGTGACCTTCGGCGGTCTGCGCTTCGCCCATGCGCTGTCCGATCAGTGCGGCGAGGTCGTCGTCGCGGACATCGCGCTGGACGGCGACAGCCCCGAGCTCTACCTGCTGCCGAAGGAGAAGTGGCCCGCGGGCGCGGAGGCCGGCCGCAGCCTGCACGGCCAGCTGCACCGGGACCTGGCCAGCGACGCCGCCGACGGCACCACGCCGACGTGGACGTATTACCGCTCCCTGGCGGTGCCGCCGCGCAACGCCTTCACGTGGCCGACGCTCTACGACGTCAATCCCGGCGACGTCTGGACCTCGGTCGGCGATCATCCGCGCCCGCCCCGCCCGGGTTTCCCGCGCGATCTGGAGCCGGGCGCGGACGACGACAAGTATTCGGGCGGCGTCGTCGGCATCTGCGCCGGCGGCGAGCGCTATCCGGGCGCGGGCGTGCTGGCCACCATGGCGGCCGTGCGCGCGACGTCGGCGATGGTCCGCTACGTCGGTTCCGGGGCGTCGGAGGTGGTGCGCGCGCTGCCGGAGGTGGTCGCGCATCCCTCGCTTGACGACGCCCGCCGCGTCGACGCCTGGGTGGTCGGTTCGGGCCGCGGCACCGACGATGCGGCAGCCGTGGAGCTGTCGGAGTTGCTGGGCCGCGACGAGCCCCTGCTCGTCGACGCCGACGCCATCACCCTGCTGGCGCAGCGCCCGGAGCTGCGCGAGAAGCTCGTCGCCCGTGACGCGGAGACGCTGCTGACCCCGCACGCCGGGGAGTTCCGCCGCCTGGCCGAGGCCATGGCGGGGGAAGAGGCCGGCGCCGACCGGTCGGCCGGGGAGATCCCCGATCCCGTCGAGCACCCCATCGACGCCGCGAAGGCAATGGCCACGGCCCTGGATTGCGTGGTCTTGCTCAAGGGCCGCCGCACGGTCGTGGCCATGCCCGCCGAGCACGGCCACCGCGCCGGAACGGTGCGCATCATCGACGCCGGCACCTCCTGGGCGGCGACGCCCGGCAGCGGCGACGTGCTGTCCGGCCTGGTCGGGGCGTGGATGGCGAAGGACGGCATGGCCGGGATCGCCCCCGCCGTGACCGTCCACGCCCGCGCCGCGGAGATCGCCGCGCGCACGCCCGCCGGGTACGCGCCGACGTCGGCGTCGCTCATCGCGGAGGCCATCCGGGAAGCCACCGCGGCACTGGCTGCGGAGACCGCGTGGCCCTCGGTGGCAGAATGACCGGCATGGACGCCGGACACGGAGACAACGCATCGGATGAACGGGACCTGACCGGGGAACGGGGCGCGCCCGCCGACGGGGACGTCGCGGCCGCCGATCCCACGTTCCCGGGCCTGCTCGCGCAGACGGTCGATCTGGCGGCGGTGCGGCACAACATCGCGGCGATCAAGAAGGCCTCCGGCGCCCACCGCCTGATGGCCGTGGTCAAGGCCGACGGCTACTCCCAGGGCGCCCCCGAGGTCGCATGCGCGGCGCTGAACGGCGGCGCCGACCAGCTCGGCGTGGCCACCCTGCAGGAATCGCTGGACCTGCGCGAGTCGCTGGAACTGCGCGGCACGTCGGCGACGATCCTCGCCTGGCTGTGGCACACCCACGAGGCCCTCGAGCTGGAGGCGGCCGTCGCCTCCGGCATCCACGTCGGCGTGCCGTCGGAGGAGCACCTCGCCGCCGTCATCGCCGCCGGCCGCCGCGCCAACGTCCGCCCGCGCGTCACCGCCATCGCCGACACCGGGCTCAACCGCTCCGGCATCTCGGTGGTCAACGGCACGTTCGAGCGCGTCGCGCCCCAGTTCGGCGAGGCCCACATGCGCGGCGAGATCGACTGCACGGGCGTGTTCTCGCACCTGGCCTGCGCCGACGAACCCGACAATCCCGCCAATGACATGCAGGCGGCCAGGTTCCGCGAGGCGGCCGAACTGCTGTCGAAGGCGGGCGTCGTCAAGCAGATCAACCACCTGTCCAATTCGCCCGGCGCCCTGACCCGCCCCGACCTGTCCTTCGACATGGTCCGCCCCGGCCTGTCCATCTACGGCCTCGAGCCCGTCGCCGGCCGCACCCACGGCCTGAAGCCCGTGATGCGGTGGGAGGCGCGGATTCCCGTGATCAAGGACGTCCCCGCCGGCGAGGCCGTCAGCTACGGCCGCACGTGGACCGCCGAGCGGGACACGCGCACGGCGATCATCCCCTGCGGCTACGCCGACGGCATGCTGCGATCGGCGTCCGGGAAGTTCGAGGTGTCCATCAACGGCGTGCGCTACCCGCAGGTCGGGCGCGTGTGCATGGACCAGTTCGTCGTCGACCTCGGGCCCGACGCTCCGGTGCGCCCCGGCGACGTCGCCGTCATCGTGGGCACGCGCGAGGGCGAGCCCACCGCCGACGAGCTCGCCGCCGCGGCCGGCACCATCAACTACGAGATTTTGACCGCACCTCGTGGCCGAACTCGCAGACGGCACCTGGGGGGCCTTGACTAAGATTGGCCCATGGCAGGAAATAGCGGGCGCGGCGCGATCCCCGGATGGGGACTCGTGGCGGGCGCGGGTGCGCTGGCCACGGCGGCCGGCGCGGGCGTCATCGGCTGGCGCGAGCACTGGCTCGCCCGCCACGCCCCGGCCACCCCGCCCGAGCTGCTGACCCTGGGCGACGCCACCTGGTCGGGGACCGTGGAGTCCCTCGACGGCCTGAAGCTGGCCGTCGTCGAGCGCGGATTCCAGACGGCGCCGGTGACCATCGTGTTCACCCACGGTTACTGCCAGCGCAAGGATTCCTGGTGCCTGCTGTCGCACCAGTTCCGCAAGAGCTTCGGCGACGAGGCGCGGCTGCTGTTCTGGGACCAGCGCGGCCACGGCGATTCCGATGACCCCGAGGCCGAGGCCTGCACCATCGGCCACACGGCCGCGGACCTGGCGAGCATCATCCGGGAGCGCATCCCGGCCGGGCGCATCTTCCTGGTCGGGCATTCGATGGGCGGCATGACCGTGATGTCCTTCGCCCGCCAGTACCCCGACCTGATGGAGCGGGTGTCGGGCGTGGCGCTGCTGGCCACGGCGTCGGCGGGCCTGTCCAAGGGCGGCATCCCGCAGATGATGCTCGGGCCCGTGGGGCAGGTGCTGACCAAGACCGCGAAGTCCCTGCCGCAGCTGGCCAATCAGGTCCGGCAGTTGGCCACGATCGGCGAGATGCCCTTCATCCGCGGCGCGTCCTTCGGGGACCAGCGGACGCCGCACGCGATCGTGCAGCTCAACGAGCAGATGATCGACGACACCTCGGCGACGACCATCATCAATTTCTTCGGCGCACTGCAGCTTCACGACGAATCGGAGGGTGTCGCGGCGTTGGAGGGTCATCCCGGCGTGGTCATCGCCGGGGACAAGGACCGGATGATCCCGTACGAGAGGGCCGTGGACATCATCGAGGGCTGGCCCGGCGCCCGCCTGGTGAGGGTGCCCGGCGCCGGCCACATGGTGCAGTTGGAGCAGCCGAAGCTGGTCGGCGAGACCATCGAGACCCTCGTGCGCGAGAACTGGCCGGTGTAGCGCCGCTCGCGTCGGCGGCGGCGTCGGACGGCGGAGTTCGAACCGGAGCGCAACGGTGGCGGAGCGGATCCGGGGTCGGCATTCACGGGCATTACGATGTCCCCATGACCTCCCGCCCCAGCACTTTCCCGGATTCCGGTGAGCGCGTCCTGCCGACCGCCGAGGACATGCGCGCCTTCGGCGAAGAACTCGGAGCCGCGCTGGTCGCCGGCGACCTGGTCATCCTCGACGGGCCCCTGGGGGCGGGCAAGACGACGCTGACCCAGGGCATCGCCGCGGGGATGGACGTCCGGGGACGCGTGACCAGCCCGACCTTCACCATCGCCCGCCATCACCGTGGGCTCGGCGGTGGCCCGGATCTGGTCCACGTCGACGCGTACCGGTTGTTCGGGGAAGAGGGACCGGAGAGCGAGAGCGCGTCCGGCCGGGGCCTCGACGCGCTCGACGCCCTGGACTCCCTCGACCTGGACACGGACCTGGAGGCCTGCGTCGTCGTCGCCGAATGGGGTGCCGGTCTGGTCGAGCAATTGTCGGATTCGCACCTGCTGGTGAGCATCGACCGTTCCGCGGCCGACGACTCCCGGAAGGTGACCTGGCGGCGGGTATCGTGACGGGCATGTTCGTACTCGCCGTCGACACGTCCACGCCGCAGGTCACCGCCGGTCTCGTCCGCGTCGCCGAGCTGCCCGGGGCGGATCTGGCCACCGGTGCCGTGGCGCCGATCATCGAGGAAATCGCCTCCGCCGGCCACGTCGACGCCCGCGCCCACAACGAGGTGCTCACGCCGCTGATCCGCCGGTGCCTGGACGATGCCGGGCTCAAGGGCGAGGCCGCCCGCGCGGTCGGCGCGGTCGTCGTCGGCTGCGGTCCTGGCCCCTTCACCGGCCTGCGGGTGGGCATGGCCACCGCCGCCTCCTTCGCCGATGCATGGGGCGTGCCGGCCCACGGCGCCTGCTCCCTCGACGCTCTCGCGCACCCCGGCGGGGAGCCGCTGCGGGGCGACGCGATGGCCGTCACCGACGCCCGCCGCCGCGAGGTCTACGCCGCCGCCTACCGCGATGGCCAGCGCATCTGGGGTCCCGCGGTAATGTCCGCCGCCGCCTGTGCCGAGGCCGTGCTCGAGGACGTCCCGGACTTCGAGCCCGCCCGCCTCGTCGGCGACGAGGCGAAGTGCGCCGACGTCCTCGCCGGTTTCGGGGCCGATGCCGCGAAGGCCGTCATCACCGCCGCCTACCCGACGCCCGCCGGTCTCATCGCCGCGGCCGTCGCCGAGCTGGCGCACGAGCACGACGAAGACGGCCCGGACGCAGACGGCGATGGGGAACCCGATCACGCCCCCTTCCGCGCCACCGCCGCACTCGCGGCCCCGGCCGCTCCGCTGGTGCCGCTGTACCTCCGGCGCCCCGACGCGACCCCGCCGAAGCCCAAGCCGAAGTCCCCTGCGATTCCGGACGTGGGCGTCGAAAAGCAGGAGACCCCGTGACCGCCGCGGGCCCCGGCGCCAACCCGGACCAGCTGCTCGCCGCGGCGACCTTCGGGCGGTTGGCGCAGGGCGCGGCCTCCGGGTGCGCGGCCCTGGAAGCGCAGATCTTCGCCGGCGACGACCCGTGGCCGGAATCCGCGTTCGCCTCCGAGCTGGCGAACCCCGGCAACCTCTACCTTGGCTGGGTCATCCCCGACGGAGGGGCGGCCGAAGGCGTCGACCGAGTGCTGGCCTACGGCGGCATCACGCGGCTGGGGCCGGAGTCCGCGCCGGAGTACGAGATCCACACCATCGCCGTCGACCCGGTGCTGCGCGGCCGTGGCCTGGGCCGCGAGTTGCTGGAGGCGCTGCTCGCCGCCGCCGACGCCGCGCCCGGGCCGGTGTACCTGGAAGTGCGCACGGACAACGAGCCGGCGATCGGCATGTACTCCACCCACGGTTTCGAGACCATGGGCGTGCGCAAGCGCTACTACCGCCAGTCCGGCGCCGACGCGTACACGATGTGCCGGCCCGCGGCGGGCGAGTCGTAGAATCCGGGCATGACCTCCAGCGCCGCCGCCCCGCACAGCCGCACGATCCTCGCCGTCGAGAGCTCCTGCGACGAGACCGGTGCCGCCGTCATGCGCGTGACCTGGGATGATGCCCTGCCCGCGGAGCAGGATGGCTCGGCCGACCGCCCGCGGGTGGAGACGCTGTCCGACGTCGTCGCCTCCTCGATGGAGCAGCACGCCCGCTTCGGCGGCGTGGTGCCGGAAATCGCCTCGCGCGCGCATTTGGAGGCCCTGCAGCCCGTGGTCCGCGAGGCTTTGCGACGCGCCGGGGACCAGCTCGGCCCCGAGACGGGGGAGGGGCGGTTCGTCCCCGACTGCGTCGCCGCCACCGTCGGACCGGGTCTGGCGGGCGCGCTGCTGGTCGGCTCGGCCGGCGCGAAGGCGTACGCGGCGGCGTGGGACGTGCCGTTCTACGGGGTCAACCACCTCGGCGGCCACGTGGCCATCGGCGCGCTCGACGGCGCGGACCTGACCAACGCCGTGGCGCTGCTGGTCTCCGGCGGGCACACCCAGCTGCTGCACGTGCGCGGCGCCGGGCGGCCGATGACGGAGCTGGGTTCCACGCTCGACGACGCCGCCGGCGAGGCGTACGACAAGGTCTCGCGGCTGCTCGGCCTGGGCTACCCGGGCGGACCGGTCATCGACCGGCTGGCCAAGGAGGGCGATCCGGCGGCGGTGAAGTTCCCGCGCGGGATGATGCGCCCGCAGGATTCGCGGCACGACTTCTCCTTCTCCGGATTGAAGACGGCCGTCGCCCGCTACGTCGAAGCCGCGGAAAAGGAAGGGCGCGTCATCGACATGGCCGACACGTGCGCGTCGTTCCAGGAGGCGGTGTGCGACGTGCTGACGTTCAAGGCCGTCCGCGCCGCGAAGGACGTCGGCGCGACGACGCTGCTGCTCGGCGGGGGAGTGGCGGCCAATTCCCGGCTGCGCGAGCTCGCCGCCGAGCGCTGCGCCGAGGCGGGCCTGACGCTGCACGTGCCGCCGATGCGGCTGTGCACGGACAACGGCGTGATGATCGGCGCGATCGCCGCCCACCTCATCGCCGCCGGCGCCGAGCCGTCGGGCTATGGCTGCGCCACGGATCCGTCGATGCCGGTGGAGGAGCCGATCGTTCTGGCCGGTGCGGGCAGCTAGAGGCGGCATCCGGCCGGCGCCGGAAACTAGCGCGGGAATCTAACGCCGGGGGATGTTGTCCTCGTCGGGTTCGCGGCCCTCTTCCCTCGCGCGGACGATCTCCTCGTCCTCGCCCTTGAGCCGGCCGATGAACATGCGCGCGACCACCGCGAATCCGACGATGAAGACGGCGATGGCGATCATCGCGATGACGAGGACTGACGTGGACATGAGGTGCTCCTGGGCGGAGGCGGCGCTCCGATCGGCGGCGGCGTACGTCACCCACGGTAACGGTGCCGCGGTTTCGGTGCCGCGCCGATAGCGGGGACCCCGCTGCGACGTCCGCGGCGGACGGCCGGGGCGCGGGCCGTCGTCAAGCAAACGCCCGCCGGGCCCTGCACCTGCCCATGTTGAGTGCTGGCACTCGCGCGGGTAGAGTGCCAGCAAGGTTGTTTGACACACAGTTGTTCACCCGCGACGACGGCTGTGCACGGCAGACCAACCGGCACAAGAACATCAACCAGGCGCCCGACGCCCCGCCCGACGAAAACGGGCCGCGGCGGGTGCCCCGCTCATGGAGGAATTCATCGTGGCGAACGTCAACATCAAGCCGCTCGAGGACCGCGTCCTGGTCCAGATCAACGAGGCCGAGACCACCACCGCGTCCGGCCTGGTCATCCCCGACTCCGCGAAGGAGAAGCCCCAGGAGGCGACCGTCATCGCCGTGGGCCCCGGCCGCTGGGCGGACGACGACGACCGCATCCCGATGGACGTCAAGGAGGGTGACGTGGTCATCTTCTCCAAGTACGGCGGCACCGAGCTGAAGTACCAGGGCGAGGAGTTCCTGCTCCTGTCCCAGCGCGACATCCTCGCCGTCATCGAGAAGTAAGGCGAAACCCACATGGCCAAGCTCATTGCATTCAACGAAGAGGCCCGCGAAGGCCTCAAGCGGGGCGTGGACACGCTGGCCGACGCCGTCAAGGTGACCCTGGGCCCCAAGGGCCGCAACGTGGTGCTGGACAAGGCGTTCGGCGGTCCGCTGGTGACCAACGACGGCGTGACCATCGCCCGCGACATCGACGTCGAGGACCCGTTCGAGAACCTCGGCGCCCAGCTGGTCAAGTCGGTGGCCGTGAAGACCAACGACATCGCCGGCGACGGCACCACCACCGCGACGCTGCTCGCCCAGGCGCTCGTCCACGAGGGCCTGCGCAACGTCGCGGCCGGCGCCAACCCGGTCGCCCTCAACCGCGGCATCGCCGCTGCGGCCGAGAAGACCGTCGAGCTGCTGAAGTCCAAGGCCACCCCGGTCACCGACTCCGCGTCCATCGCGCAGGTGGCCACCGTGTCCTCGCGTGACGAGGAGATCGGCGAGCTCGTCGCCGGCGCCATGGACAAGGTCGGCAAGGACGGCGTGGTCTCCGTGGAAGAGTCCCAGACCATCGCCACCGAGTTGCTGGTGACCGAGGGCGTGTCCTTCAACAAGGGCTACCTGTCCCCGTACTTCATCACCGACGTCGAGGCGCAGAAGGCGGTCCTCGAGGACGCGCAGGTGCTGCTCGTCCGCGAGAAGATCTCCTCCCTGCCGGACTTCCTGCCGCTGCTGGAGAAGATCGCGGAGTCGGGTAAGCCGACCCTGATCATGGCGGAGGACATCGAGGGCGAGGCCCTGTCCGCGCTGGTGATCAACGCCATGCGCAAGACCCTGAAGGTCGCGGCCGTCAAGGCCCCGTACTTCGGCGACCGCCGCAAGGAGTTCATGGAGGACCTGGCCGTCGTCACCGCCGGCACCGTGGTCACCGCCGACACCGGCATGCAGCTGAAGGAGGTCGGCCTGGAGGTGCTGGGCAGCGCCCGCCGCATCACCATCACCAAGGACGAGACCGTCATCGTCGACGGCGCCGGCACCGCCGAGGCCGTCGAGGAGCGCCGCCAGCACCTGCGCAACGAAATCGAGCGCACCGATTCCACGTGGGATCGCGAAAAGCTGGAGGAGCGCCTGGCCAAGCTGTCCGGCGGCGTCGCCGTCGTCCGCGTCGGCGCGGCCACCGAGACCGAAGTCAACGAGCGCAAGCTGCGCGTCGAGGACGCCATCAACGCCGCGCGCGCCGCGGTGCAGGAGGGCGTCATCGCCGGCGGCGGTTCGGTGCTGGTGCAGATCTCCCGCGAGCTGGAGACCTTCGCCGAGGAGTTCACCGGCGACGAGGCCGTGGGCGTCCGCGCCCTGGCCCGCGCGCTGACCAAGCCCGCCTACTGGATCGGCCACAACGCCGGCGTCGACGGCGCCGTGGTGGTCCACCACATCGGCGAGCTGCCGAACGGTCAGGGCTACAACGCCGCGACCGGCGAGTACGGCGACCTCATCGGCGCCGGCGTCATCGACCCGGTCAAGGTCACCCACTCCGCGGTGGTCAACGCCGCGTCGGTGGCCCGCATGCTGCTCACCACGGAGGTCTCCGTGGTGGACAAGCCCGAGGAGGAGGCGCAGGGCCACGGTCACGCGCACTAGTCGCGCGGGCACGTCCCCTTTGCTTGACGACGCCCCATCCGGCCGAAAGGTCGGGTGGGGCGTCGTCGTATATCGGCGGAACTAGACCAGAACGGTTTCGCGGACCTTGTCGCGGCGGCGGCGCGGGCGGCTGCGGAGGATCTCCGAGCGCTCCGCCTCGCTCATGCCGCCCCAGATGCCGTAGGGCTCGCCGACGGCCAGGGCGTGGGTGCGGCACTGCTCGAGCACCGGGCACGCCTGGCAGATGGACTTCGCGCGCATCTCGCGCATCGCCCGGGCGCGGCCCCGCTCACCTTCGGGGTGGAAGAAGACCGAGGAATCCGCGCCGCGGCAGGAACCGTGGAGCTGCCAATCCCACAGATCCGCGTTCGGTCCGGGAAGGTGGTCGATGTGCGTCATGGCCTGGAATCTCCTAGAGAAAGACACTCGTGTTTTGCGTCGAGCGCGGTTGGGCGCCGCAGGCGCGGCATCCGGTCGCGTCGGCCCCGGGTCGGGGCGTCCACGGCGGCCAGTGTCGGCCGGGATGGTGAACCGTCGGTTAAGTCCCGGCGACGCCCGGGCAGAATCGGGGCGCAGTTTGGGAGAACTTCTTGCCCATGCGGGATTTGACGGCCCCGCAAGTGGCGGGGATCACCGTTCGCGGGAATCTGCGGAACGCCGGGATGGGGGAATTTGCCGTGGGGTAGAATTGGTGCGCAATCGGCGACGGAGCACCAGGGCCGCGGACGTCTCACTCCGAGGCTTCCCGGTACCCCGAGCACCTCGAGGGCCCACCGCCCGCCGACCGCGACGACCGCCCGGCCCGGCGGCCGAAGATCCCCGCCGGAAACGGGGTGGGAAGGAATGGCACTGCATGGCCGACGATGACGTGGTCCGCGAATTGGTGCGGCGTGCCATCGACGGCGATGCGGTCGCGTTCGATTCCCTCATGCGCCACATCCACCCGCCCATCGTCCGGTACTGCCGTGCGCGCATGGGGGCGGATGGCGCGGTGTCCGCCGACGACGTCGCGCAGGAGACGATGCTGGCCGTGGCCAAGTCGCTCGACCGGTACACCGACCGGGGCCGGCCGTTCATGGCGTACGTCTACGGGGTCGCCTCCCACAAGGTCGCCGATGCCCACCGGGCGGGCGCCAGGGACCTCTCCTACCCCTATGAAACGATGCCGGATACCCCCGTCGCGGGGGGTGGGCCGGAAGATGCGGTGCTCCTGGGAGATGCCGGTAACGAAGTGAGCGCATTGCTCGATTCATTGAGTGACAAGGCCCGCGACATCATCATCCTGAGGGTGTTCGAGGGGCTGCCGGCCGAAGAGGTTGCGCAGCTCGTCGGCAGCACCCCCGGCGCGGTTCGGGTCGCCCAGCACCGTGCGTTGGCGAAACTTCGCGCGGTGGTGGAGGAAAAGGCGTCGCGGGAACGATCCGGGGAAGACCGGAGGGCCCGCTGATCATGGATTTTCGGCAGGACGAGCAGAACAAGGAGGCAGCGATGGGCGATCGCCGTGACCCCCGGGTGACCCGGCGGGACGACGCGGTGTCGGGCGTCGAACGCATGCCCACCCCGCAGGAGCTGGCGGCGGACGATCGTTTCCTCGATGCGCTCGCGTCCGGGCGCCGCGACGTGTGCGGCGCCGGCGTCTACGGCACCGACTCGTACCTTGCGTCGCTGATCGCGGACGCCCGTGCCGAGGCCGACGCCGAGCTGCCCCCGCTGCCCGTCATCGATCCGTCCGTCGCCGTGCCCGCACGGGATGTCGTGGACGTCGAGGTCGTCGCGGCCGAGGACGAAGTCGAAGCGGAACTCGGCGAGGCCGATTCCGATGGCCCCGGAACCTCGGGCGGTTCCGGTGCCGTCGTGGCGGGGCCCGCGGCGTGGTGGCGGCCGTCGCGCTTCGGCAGCGCGCTGATCGGCGCGGCCGCCTCTCTGGCCCTCGTCGCCGGCGGCCTGTCCGCCGTCCATTCCGCCGCCCCGGGCAGTGCCCTGTGGCCCGCGCGGGTGTCCATGTTCGGCGACCGTTCCGTGGAGATGGAACTGGCGTCGACGCTGGAGGAAGCCGATGCCGCCGGCCGGGCGGGCGATTCCGAGCGCGCCCGCGAACTCCTGGAGCGCGCCGAGCGCCTGTTGGCGGAGGTCAAGGAATCCGATCGCCCCGCGCTGGAATCGCAGATGCGCGAGACGGTGGAGCGCGTCCGCACCGTCACCCGCGCCCCGGAGACGGTGACCAACGAGCGCACCACCACCCACCGCGAAACGCGGACGGTGGAGCCGGGCGTGGTCACCCAGACCGAAATCCGCACCGAGACGGTCACCGAGACCGTGACGCAGTCGGTCGCGCCCTCGACGTCGGCGAACCCGGACGAGCCGGTCGGCTCGCCGCTCGTCAACGAGCATGTGCCGGTGCCGACGACGGACGCCGAGGAGATCCGTTCGGCGCTGCCGCAGGTTCCGGGGCAGTAGGCCCTGGGCGAACCCGGCCGCCCGGTTACGCCCCGCGGCGCCCGTCGATGAAGCCCGCGCAGTAATCCCACGGCGCGTAACGCGTCGGGTCGGGGTCGAACTGGGGCTCGTGGACGGGGGACTGCTGGCCGGCGAGAAGCAGGCGGTAGTGCGTCTCCAGGACGTCCCAGTTGTAGTAGTGCATCTCGGAGCAGTCGTCGCACATCATGCACACGCCCAAGAGCCCCTCGGGTACGAGGACGTTCCGGAACTGGCGCACGGACCGGAGATCCTCCAGGACCTCGACGCGCTCCTCGTCGGTCAGGGGCTCGAAGGGCTCGTCCGGGTCGAGCAGGTGCGAGGGGTCGTCGGGATCGCCCTCGAAGGGGTCACGCGGCATGGACGACCAGAAATCACGATTCACACCGCCCACCGTAGCGGGGGCCGGGGGCAAGTTACTACCCGTCCGACATTGGGATTACCCTGTACGGTAATCCGAACTTTCGGCGGCGCGACCAGGAGGACGACTATCCATGACGAACCCCACCGGAATCAGCTTGGGTGGCGATGACGCGGGCAAGATCCCGCTCATCGGCCTCACCTTCGACGATGTCCTGCTCATCCCCGATGCCTCGGACGTGATTCCGTCGGCGGTGGACACGTCCACCCAGCTGACGCGGGAGCTGCGTCTGAACGTGCCGATCATCTCGGCCGCGATGGACACGGTCACCGAGTCCCGCATGGCCATCGCGATGGCCCGCCAGGGCGGCATGGGCATCCTGCACCGCAACCTGTCGGTGGAGGATCAGGCGCAGCAGGTGGAGATCGTCAAGCGTTCCGAGGCCGGCATGGTGTCCAACCCGGTCACCTGCTCGCCGGACGAGACCATCGGCGAGGTCGACCAGAAGTGCGCCCGTTTCCGCATTTCGGGCCTGCCGGTCGTCGACGCCGACGGCAAGCTGGTCGGCATCTGCACGAACCGCGACATGCGCTTCGAGACCGACCCGAACCGCCCCGTGCACGAGGTCATGACGCCGATGCCACTGGTCGTCGCGGAGCAGGGCGTGTCCGGTGACGCCGCGCTGAACCTCCTGCGCACCCACAAGGTGGAAAAGCTGCCGATCGTCGACGGCGAGGGCAAGCTGACCGGCCTGATCACGGTGAAGGACTTCGTCAAGCAGGACCAGTACCCGAATTCCTCCAAGGACGGCTCGGGCCGTCTGCTGGTCGGCGCGGGCATCGGCACGGGCGAGGACTCCTGGGCCCGCGCGCATGCGCTCGCCGACGCCGGCGTGGACGCGCTCGTCGTGGACACCGCTCACGCCCACAACTCCGGCGTGCTGGAGATGGTGTCGCGCGTGAAGAAGGAGTTCGGCGACCGCGTGCAGGTCATCGGCGGCAACCTGGCCACCCGCGCCGCCGCGGAGGCCATGATCGAGGCCGGCGCCGACGCCATCAAGGTGGGCATCGGCCCGGGCTCCATCTGCACCACCCGCGTCGTCGCGGGCGTGGGCGCCCCGCAGATCACCGCCATCATGGAGGCGTCCGTCCCGGCGCGGAAGGCCGGCGTGCCGATCATCGCCGACGGCGGCATGCAGTTCTCGGGAGACATCGCCAAGGCGCTCGCCGCCGGCGCGTCGACCGTCATGCTGGGCTCGCTGCTGGCCGGCACCGCCGAGGCCCCGGGCGAGACCGTCGTGGTCAACGGCAAGCAGTACAAGATGTACCGCGGCATGGGCTCGCTGGGCGCCATGCAGGGCCGCGGCCTGACGGGCGAGAAGCGCTCGTTCTCCAAGGACCGCTACTTCCAGGCCGATGTCCTGTCGGAGGAGAAGCTGGTGCCGGAGGGCATCGAGGGCCGCGTGCCCTTCCGCGGCCACCTGGACGCGATCGTCCACCAGCTCGTCGGCGGCCTGCGCGCCGCGATGGGCTACACCGGTTCGGGGACGATCGAGCAGCTCAACGACGCCAAGTTCGTGCAGATCACGGCCGCCGGCCTGCGCGAGTCCCACCCGCACGACATCCAGATGACCGTCGAGGCGCCGAACTACTACCAGCGCTAGTTTCCCTCTCGCCGCCGCCCGCCCCGGGGTCCTTTCCCCGGGTGCGGCGGTGGCGGTGGCAGCGCCGACAAAAGGAATCCCACATTGCGTGACATGGTCGAAATCGGCATGGGCCGCGAAGCCCGCCGCACCTACGAGCTCGAGGACGTCGCCATCGTGCCGTCCCGCCGCACCCGTTCGTCGAAGGACGTGGACGCCCGGTGGAGCATCGACGCCTACGAGTTCGGTTTCCCGCTGATGATGCACCCCACCGACTCGGTCTCCGGGCCGGAGTCGGCCGCCGAGTTCGCCCGCCTGGGCGGTCTGGCGGTGCTCAACGCCGAGGGCATCTGGGCGCGCCACGAGGACGGCGACGCGGCGATCGCGAAGGTCGTCGAGGCCGCGTCCACGTCCGAGTGGCCGGCCGCGGAAGAGGCCAACAAGGTCCTCCAGGAGCTCCACTCGGCGCCGATCGACGAGGATCTGCTGGTCCGCCGCATCACCGAGCTGCGCGAGACCGGCGCCATCACCGCCGTGCGCGTCAGCCCCCAGCGCTGCCGCGAGCTGACGCCGCTGCTGGTCAAGGCGGGCATCGACCTGCTGGTCATCCAGGGCACCCTCATCTCCGCGGAGCACGTCACCTCCGACGGTGAGCCGCTGAACCTCAAGGACTTCATCGGTTCCCTCGACGTGCCGGTCATCGTCGGCGGCGTGGTGGACTACCGCACGGCGCTGCACCTGATGCGCACCGGCGCGGCCGGCGTCATCGTCGGCCCGGGCACCACCACGACCCCGTCGGCGCTGGGGATCGAGGTGCCCATGGCCACCGCCATCGCCGACGCCGCAGCCGCCCGCCGCGACTACCTGGACGAGACCGGCGGCCGCTACGTTCACGTCATCGCCGACGGCGGCATCGAGTCGGCGGGCTGCATCGCCAAGGCCATCGCCTGCGGCGCCGACGCCGTCGCCTTGTCTCAGCTCCTCGCCGACGCCGCCGAGGCCCCCGGCAAGGGCTGGCACTGGCCCTCGGCCGCCGCGCACCCGAAGTACCCGCGCGGTTACGTGGACAACCAGAACCTCGACGTCGAGGCCGTGGACGCGCCGACGATGGAGCAGCTGCTCTTCGGCCCCACCGCGGATCCCTTCGGCACCCGCAACCTGGTCGGCGGCATCAAGCGCGCCATGGCCAAGTGCGGTTTCACCGACGTGAAGTCCTTCCAGCGCGTGGACCTGTCCATCCACTAGGTTTCGCGCGCGCGAATTGCGCGACCGCTTTCGGGGCGGCTCCCGGGTTTCCCGGGGGCCGCCTCTTTTTCGCTTGTCGACGGCCACCGTTCCCGCGGCCCGCCCCTGCATTCGGGCGCGCCGATTAGGTCACCTGACCAAGTCGTCGAAAAGCGGTCCTGCTGTGCGCAAACGCTGCTAGCGTTGCCTCCGAAGAGGTGGCGCCACCAGCCCGGCCGCCACCCGAGGATCGCCGCCCCCGCAGCGGGCGGGAAGGGAAGTATGACGATGGGTGAGCGGCGCGATTACGACGTGCTGGTGATCGGCTCGGGCTTCGGCGGCTCCGTGGCGGCCCTACGGCTGACGGAGAAGGGCTACCGCGTCGGCGTGATCGAGGCGGGGCGTCGGTTCGAGGACCATGAGTTCGCGAAGACCAGCTGGCGGCTGAACAAGTACCTGTGGGCCCCGAAGCTGGGGCTGTTCGGCGTGCAGCGCGTGCACCTGCTCAAGGACGTGATGATCCTCGCGGGCGCCGGCGTCGGCGGCGGCTCCCTGAATTACGCGAACACGCTGTACAAGCCCCCGTCGCCGTTCTTCGAGAACGAGCAGTGGGCGGGCATCACCGACTGGGAGCGCGAACTGACGCCGTATTACGAGCAGGCGCGGAAGATGCTCGGCGTGGTGGACAACCCGACGGTGACGCCGTCGGACCGCGTGTTCAAGGAGGTCGCCGACGACATGGGCGTGGGCGACACGTTCCGCCCGACGCCGGTGGGCGTGTTCTTCGGCGCGAAGACCGGCGGGGAGGGCGAGCCCGGCGAGCTGGTGCCGGACCCGTACTTCGGCGGCGCCGGGCCCGACCGTGCGGCGTGCACGGAATGCGGCGAATGCATGACGGGCTGCCGCCACAACGCGAAGAACACGCTGCTGAAGAACTACCTGTACCTGGCGGAGAAGGGCGGGGCGCACATCATCCCGCGCACCACCGTCCGCGAGCTGCACCCGCGGGCCGACGGGTCGTGGGACGTCGTCGCCGAGCGCACCGGCGCGTGGGTGAACAAGCGGCGCCGGACGCTGACCGCCGATCACGTCATCGTCGCGGCGGGCAGCTGGGGCACGCAGAACCTCCTGCACCGGCAGCTTTCCGACGGCCACCTGCCCAACATGTCGCCGCGCCTGGGCCATTTGACGCGGACGAACTCCGAGGCGATCCTCGGCGCGATGCGCCCCACCCTCGACCCGGAGGCGGACTACTCGGAGGGCGTGGCCATCACGTCGTCGTTCTTCCCCGAGCCGCACACCCACATCGAGCCGGTGCGCTACGGCAAGGGCTCCAACGCCATCGCGCTGCTGCAGACGCTGATGACCGACGGCGGGCCGGGCGGGCCGCGCTGGTGGAAGCTGATCAAGGACGTGTCGAAGGACCCGAAGGTCGCGCTGCAGCTGCTCAACCTGCGCAAGTGGTCGCAGCGCACCGTCATCTCGCTGGTGATGCAGAACTCCAGCAACAGCCTGACCACGCACCTGCGCGCGTGGGGACCGCTGCGGATGCTGTCGTCGAGCCAGGGCGAGGGCGAGCCGAACCCGTCGTGGATCCCCGTCGGCAACGACGCCACCCGGCGGGTGGCGGACAAGATCGGCGGCATCGCCGGTGGCACGTGGGGCGAGATTTTCAACATCCCGCTGACCGCCCACTTCATCGGCGGCGCGCCGATCTCGGAGTCGCCGGAACGTGGCGTCATCGACCCGTACAACCGTGTGTGGGGCCACCCGACGCTGCACATCACCGACGGCGCGGCCATGCCGGCCAACCCCGGCGTCAACCCGTCGCTGTCCATCACCGCCATCGCCGAACGCGCCGCCGCGCTGTGGCCGAACAAGGGCGAGGCCGACCCGCGACCGGCCCAGGACGAGGCCTACCGCGACGTCGCCCCGGTGGCGCCCGTCGCCCCGACGGTGCCCGCCGGCGCCCCGGGCGCACTGAATCTGGGGATGCCCACCCGCAGGTGACGGTGGAGGGACACCACGCGGGCGTCGTCAAGCATGATGCCGACCCGGAGCGGGGGCGGAGCCGAAAACGGCCCGCCCCCGCGGGTGCGCTAAGATCGCGGTGTGTCTGAACAGGTAAATCACCCCGTACTCGTCGTCGACTTCGGCGCTCAGTATGCGCAGCTCATCGCCCGCCGCGTCCGCGAGGCCAACATCTACTCCGAGGTCGTGCCGCATGACGCGCCGATCGAGGAAATCCGCGCCAAGAACCCGCGTGCGCTGGTGCTTTCCGGCGGCCCGTCCAGCGTCAACGAGGACGGCGCCCCGGCGCTGGACCCGCAGCTGCTGGAGCTGGGCATCCCGGTGTTCGGCATCTGCTACGGCTTCCAGGCCATGGCCCGCGCGCTGGGCGGCACCGTCGCCGCCACCGGCGACCGCGAATACGGCCGCACCACGCTGACGGTGGAGGGCGACGACGTGCTCCACGCCGGCGCCCCGGAGAGCCACGAGGTGTGGATGAGCCACGGCGACGCCGTGTCCGTCGCCCCCGAGGGCTTCACCGTCACCGCCACCACGAAGGGCGCGCCGGTCGCGGCCTTCGAGTGCCGCGAGCGCAAGATGGCCGGCGTGCAGTACCACCCGGAGGTCAATCACTCGCCGTACGGCCAGCAGGTGCTGCAGCGCTTCCTCACCGAGATCGCGGGCCTGGAGCAGAACTGGACCGCCGCGAACATCGCCGAGGAGCTGATCGAGGGCGTGCGCGAGCAGGTCGGCGAGGGCCGCGCGATTTGCGGCCTGTCCGGCGGAGTCGATTCCGCCGTCGCCGCCGCGCTGGTGCAGCGCGCCATCGGCGACCGCCTCACCTGCGTGTTCGTGGACCACGGTCTGCTGCGCCAGGGCGAGCGTGAGCAGGTCGAGACCGATTTCGTCGCCGCGACCGGTGCGAAGCTGATCACCGTCGACGACCGCAAGGTCTTCCTCGACGCGCTGGCCGGCATCACCGACCCGGAGACCAAGCGCAAGACCATCGGCCGCGAGTTCATCCGCTCCTTCGAGCGCGCCGTGGCCCAGGCTCTGGAGGGCGCGCCGGAGGGCGAGACCGTGGACTTCCTGGTCCAGGGCACCCTGTACCCGGACGTCGTCGAGTCCGGCGGCGGGTCCGGCACCGCGAACATCAAGAGCCACCACAACGTGGGCGGCCTGCCGGACGACGTCGAGTTCACCCTCGTCGAGCCGCTGCGCCTGCTGTTCAAGGACGAGGTCCGCGCCGTGGGCCGCGAGCTGGGGCTGCCGGAGGCCATCGTCGGCCGCCAGCCGTTCCCGGGCCCGGGCCTGGGCATCCGCATCATCGGCGCCGTCGACGAGGAGCGCCTGGACACCCTGCGCCGCGCCGACGCCATCGCCCGCGAGGAGATGACCGCCGCCGGCCTGGACGACGTCGTCTGGCAGTGCCCGGTGGTGCTGCTCGCCGACGTCCGTTCCGTGGGCGTGCAGGGCGACGGCCGCACCTACGGCCACCCGATCGTGCTGCGCCCCGTCACGTCCGAGGACGCCATGACCGCCGACTGGACGCGCGTGCCCTACGAGGTGCTCGAGCGCATCTCCACCCGCATCACCAACGAGGTCGCGGAGGTCAACCGCGTGGTCCTGGACATCACGTCCAAGCCGCCGGGAACCATCGAGTGGGAGTAGGCGCGGGGTAGTTGGGGTGTAACCCTCCCGCGTGCGTGAGCCGGTCCCGGTTTCCGGGGCCGGCTTTCGCGTTCCCGGGGTGCTTTACGACGCCGCCGTGCCCCGCGCTTCGGCCTCCACGCGAGGTTAGGTCGGGCTATGCTCTCGGGCATGAGCATCGTGAAGATCAACGCCATTTCCGTTCCCGAGGGCGCCGGCGAGGAGCTGGAGCGCCGCTTCGCCGCCCGCGCCGGTTCCATCGACGGCCAGGCCGGTTTCGAGGGTTTCCAGCTGCTGCGCCCCACCGCCGGCGAGGACCGCTACTTCGTGGTCACCCACTGGGCCGACGAGGAGTCGTACGTGGCCTGGCGCGACGGCGACGCCCGCGCCGCGCATGCGGGTAGCCACGGCAAGCCGGTGGCCAGCGGCGCGAACCTGCTGGAGTTCGACGTCGTCATGGACGTGCCGGGCAAGAAGTAGCCGCCTCCCTCCGCCCCGGCCTTCCCGGGGCGCCGTTTCAACCGCCGCCCGTCGGGTCGGCGGTTTTCGCGTTCCCGAGGGGTGACCGGGGCTGTTGACGGGATTCCCGCCATGCGCATACACTTTCGAATGTAGGAAGCATGTTCGATGGTCGGGGAGGTCGCCATGTCCGCGTTGCGTGCCGTGCCGGACCTGTCCGGCCTCAACCGCGAGGACACCGTCGCCGCGCTGCGGAAGTCGATGGCGGGCTTGGGTGCCGCCGTCCCCGAATCCGCCGGTGACGTCGATGAAGGGTATGGCCCCGGCGGCGGCATCGGCGATGGCGACGGCGAGATTCGGTCAGTTGCCTCGGAAGATTGGCGCGACGGTGGCGTTCGCGGGAGTGGTCGGCGCGTGCCGGAAGGTCGCGTTCCCGTTCCTGCGGGGCTGTCGGGGCTTCTCGACGGCGGCCTGCTCAAGGGCGCCGTCAGTTCCATCGACGCCGCCGGCGCGGTGGTGGCGGGGATCCTCGCCGAAATCACGGCGGCTGGCGGGCATGTCGCGATCGTGGGCGTCCCGGAGTTCTCCCCGCTGAGCATCATCGAACATGGTGGCGACCTCTCGCGGGTGCTCGACGTCCCGGAACCCGGCGAATCACCGCTCGAAGTGGTGGGGCTGTTGGCGGATGGGGTGGACGTGGTCGTCGTAAAGCTGGACCGTACCCCGCCGCCCTCGGCCGCCCGTCCCGTGATGGCGCGGCTGCGGGGCTCCGGGTGCGCCCTGCTGCACGTCGGCGAGGGATGGCCGGGCGCGAAGGTGGCGGTGGCGTCGCGGGTGACGGCGATCCACGGGCTCGGCGCGGGGCACGGGCGCATCCGCGGGGTCGAGTTTCACGTCACCGCGCGCGGGGCGGGGCGGCCCGAACGCGGCGTGCGCTGGACCGTCGGGGACTGCCCGGCGTCGGAGGCGGCGGCCGCGGCGTGGGATGGCGACGACGTCGGTGGCGGCGTCGGTGGCGCAGCGGATGGTGGGGCGGGCGCGACCGTCGCCGAGTTCCCGCTGCGGAGAGCCGAGTGATGCGGATCCTGGGCCTGTGGTTGCCGGACTGGCCGATCCAGGCGGCGCGGTCGTCGGGGGCGGCGGGCGATGCCGGGCCGGCGGCGCCGATCGCCGTCGTGGAGGACACGACCATCGCGGCCTGCTCCGATGCCGCGCGGCGGGCGGGCGTGCGGCGCGGGCAGGGGCGTCGTCATGCGCAGGCGGCGTGCCCCGATCTGGTGGTCGTCGACGAGGATCCGGCTCGAGACGCGCGCGAGTTCGAGCCGGTGCTCGCCCGCATCGGCGACGTCGCCGCGGGCGTGGAGGCGCTGCGCCCGGGGCTGGTGGTCCTCGGCGCCGACGGCCCCGCGAAGTATCACGGGGGCGAGGCGCGGGCGGTGGAGATGCTTCTCGACGCCGCCGCGCTCGCCGGAGCGGACTGCCTCGCCGGAATCGCCGATGACGTGATCACCGCGGTGCTGGCGGCGCGCCGCGGGGTTCAGCTGCCCGTCGGCGGCGGCCCGGAGTTCCTGCGCGGGGTGTCGTTGGCGGAGGTCGCCGCGGAATCGGCGCTGGACTTCCCCATGGAGCTGGGCCGGGCGTGGGTGGATCTGGGGCTTCGGACGCTTGGCGACGTCGCGGCCCTGCCCGCACGAGACGTGGCCGGGCGTTTCGGCGCGGAGGGTGCGCGGTGGCGGAAGGTCGCGGCCGGTGAATTGGAGCGGCGGGTGTCGCCGCGCACCC
>NZ_DURI01000145.1 GCF_012837295.1 Corynebacterium sp.
GCGGAGACGATGGGATCCTTCAGCTCGCCGCGGATGAAGGTTCCCAGGTGCCACATCTCGGAGGTGCTCAGCAGCTGGGGCTCGTGGGGCACGTCGAGGTGGGAGCAGATCGGGTCGAGGTTGTCGGCGATGTCGTCGACGACGAACTCGTGTTCCTCGTTGTTCTTGCGCGAGGCCGTGAGCTTCGCGGCGGCGGCCTCGTCGGCGGCGCGGTCGCGGGAGCGCGGGGCGGAGCCGGCCAGGGGGAAGGCCTCGACGATGCGGCCCCGGCGGCGGACGAGCATCTCGGGGGAGGAGCCCACGAGCAGGCGGCCCGTGAAGCGGCCGCCCGCGGGGTCGAGGTCTGCGACGAAACCGTCGCGATTGGGCGACTGGTCGATGAGGCGCGCCGACAGCTGCAGCGGGTCGATGGCCGGGTCGATGGCCAGATCGACGGCGCGGGCGAGGACGATCTTCTCCAGGCCGGAGACCTTGATGGTCCGGATCGCGGCGTCGATGCGCTCCAGATGTTCCTCCGGAGCCGGGTCATGCCCGAGGATGCGGGCCTTCATCTCCGGCGAATTCCACCGGTAATGGGCCGGCGGCTCGAGGGGCTGCTCGGAGCGGATGATCTCGCGCGGCACGGTCAGCGCCGCGGGGCGCTCCGGGTTGAACGGGATCGCGCCGACGACCATCTGGTGCTCGCCGCGGCGCAGGCGCTCGGCGGCGAGCCACGGGTCGGTGTACGTGGCCAGCGACCCCTGCGTGCGCACGGAACCGTGGCTGCGGGAGAGCAGGAAATCCGGCGCGGTGGCGGGTCGCCCGTCGAAGGGGCCCCGTCGGCCGCGGACGCATTCGTCGCCTTCCGAGGTCATCGGATCCGTTCACCGCCTTCCCGCGTTTGACCTTGCGGAACACCGGAAAAGGGCTGGTGAGTGCCGTGCACTTCCCCGGCCGATCCGGCGTCCCGGGTGTAGTTCGATGATACCCAGCGGATGCCCGGGAACCGATTCGCCCCCGAAACGTCCACGTCAGAGGGGTTCATGGCCGTTTCTCAACCCCGCCCCGCGAACGGCATTCCGGTGGCCGTGACGGTCAGCTGATCGACGACGGCGCTCGGCGGCAGCGACGCCGCGTAGACGAAGGCGCGGGCGGCTTCGGCGGCGGGGAACGTCGGCTCGACCAGGCGGGACCCGTCGGCCTGCAGGGCGCCGGTCGAGGCCCCGAACCCGGCCAGCAACCCGGTGGCGGCATTGCCGATGTCGATGCGCGTGGCGGTGATGCCGTGCGGCCTGCCGTCCAGCGAGGTGACGGCGGCCAGTCCCGCCAGGCCCGCCTTCGACGCGGCGTATGGCGCGGAGTGGGGCCGCGGGGTCTGCGCGGCGATGGAGCCGTTGAACAGGATCCGCCCGCCGGACGGCTCCTGCGCGGCCATGGCGCGGAAGGCGGCGCGGGCGGTGAGGAACGCGCCCGTCAGGTTGATCTCCACGGTGCCGCGGAAACCGGCGGCGTCGATCTCGCCGAGCGGGGCGGTCGGCCCGGGCACCCCGGCGTTGACGACGGCCAGGTCGAGCCGCCCGAAGTCGTCGATGATGCCGGCGACGAGCTCGTCGACGTCCGCCTCGTCGGTGACGTCGCAGCGCGCCCAGCTCAGCCGCGCGGGGTCGGCGGCGCACGTCGCCTCCAGCGGTTCGGGCGTGCGGCCGCAGATCCGCACCGTCCACCCGTCGGCGGCCAGTGCCGTGGCGACCTCGGCGCCGATGCCGGCCCCGCCCCCGGTCACGAGGGCGACGCGCCGCACCCCGTCCGTGGGCCCATGTTCCATGACCTCGTTCATGTCTGAAGATTGTGGCATGCGCCACTACGCTGGCGGTCATGACCCCCGCCGCGCACGTCGCCAATTGCTCGATCCTCTTTCCCGGGCTCGCCCCCGCCGAGGCCGCCCGCGCCGCCGCCCGCGCCGGGTACCGCGAGGTCGAGTTCTGGTGGCCCTTCGCCGTGGAGGAACCGTCGGAAAGCGAAATCCTCGAATTCGCCGAAGGCCTGCGCGGAGCCGGCGTCGAACTGGTCGCCATCAACCTGTGGGCCGGCGACATGGCGGCCGGGGAGCGCGGGGTGCTCCACGACAGGATGCTTTCCGACGCCCACCTGAACGCCATCCGGCGGTTGAGGGAGCTGACGGGCGTGTCGATGGGAAACCTGCTGCCCGGTGCGGGAGGGCCCGAGGTGACGGAGGCGCAGCGGCGCCACGTGCGGGCCGTCGTGGAGGCGCTGCCGGGGTTCACGCCGCTGATCGAGCCGATGTCCGGCAATCCCGACCTGCCGGTGCGCGACCCGTGGACGGCCGTGGACCTGTGCCGCGAGACGGGCGCCGGGCTGCTGCTCGACGTGTTCCACCTCGCCGAACTCGGGGTCGACGTCGATGCGTGGCTCGATGACGTCGCGGCGGGGGAGCAGCCGCTGCCGCACCACGTGCAAATAGCCGACTCCCCGGGCCGTGGGGCACCGGGGAGCGGGGACGCGCCGATCGGGGCGTGGCTCGGGCGGCTCGCCGAACTCGGTTACCGCGGGCGCGTGGCGGACGAGTGGCTGGGGTAGCCGCTACGGGTCATTCCTCGACGAAGATCCCGCCGCGCACGATGGCGTTGACGGTCTTGCCCCACAGCCACGCGATGAGCAGCGAGGCGATGGCCAGGAAGAAGATGCCGAACACGTTCGAGTAGAGCAGCGTCGCGGCGGCCATCGCGGCCAGGGGGAAGGACATCGCCCAGTGGGGGATGTTGAACGGCAGGGCGATGATCTCGGGGAGCATGGTCAGCGCCAGCAGCAGGAACGCGCCGGCGGTGGACAGCAGCGCCGCACCCGCGAGGCTCGGGTCGTCCAGATCGCCGAACAGCGACAGCGCGGCGACGGAGCCGACGGCCGGCGGGGCGACGAGGATGAGCACCGTCGGCCGGAACTTCGGAGGCATCGCCTTGTGCGTGAACAGGCGCAGCAGCACGACGGGCAGGATGCCCAGCCACATGATGATGCCCACGGAGAAGCTGAACACGCTCATGCCGACGTTGCCGAAGCCCACGCCCGCCAGCGGCACCAGGACGTTGCCGACCACCGGGATGAACCACGCCGGGGTGACGTGATCGAGGCTGATGCGCGGGTTGATCCACATGCGCATGGTCAGCAGCATGCCGGCGATGTGGCCGATCGCGCCGACCCACCACATGCCCTCGGCGACGGCCTCGGGCAGAACCGCCCGGCCGGACGTCGCCAGGATGACGAGGGACACCGTGATCGCCGTGAGGAAGGTGACCTTCATCGGGTGGCGCAGGTCCTCCAGCAGACGCTCGCGCGAAGAGATGCGCACGCCGTAGGCGATGAGGAGGGCGACGTACACGGCGGCCGCGATCCAGAACAGCGCGTCGGCGATGAACGCCGGGGTGTTCAGCACCTCGTGCGCGCGGCGCCAGGCCATCGCGAGCCCGCCGGTGCCCATCACCGTGGCGAACAGGGGGAGCGGGGTCAGCCGCAGCTTGTCGATGAGAGTGGGCTTGGCGCCGTCGCCGCCCTTCGCGGCGGTGCCGGCGCTCTGATTCTCCGTGGTCACGTTCATGATGCATCAACATACCCCAGGGGGTATAAATCGGCAAGTTTTCCAAGGCGTGCCCGATCAGTGGTCCGGAATTGCCCGCCGCATGCAAAATACTTCCGGGGGTATGTGGGGTAAAACACCGTCGCGCCCGGTCATGCCTGGTGCGACCCGAATAGAATCGACGGCATGAAAACCAATGAGAGCGCCGCGGACCGCATCGTCCGCATCGTCATCGCCGTCATCGCCGCCATCGTCGCGTGGAAGACCGCCGGCGTGATCTCCATCATCGCCTGGGTCGTCGCCGCCATCATGGCGCTGACCGCCATCGTCGGCTTCTGCCCGCTGTACCGGATCTTCGGCATCTCCACCTGCAAGGTCCGCAACTAGCGAGCACGCGCGAACCCGCCCCCGCACCTGCACCGCCGCATCGCCCGGTTGGCGCTTAGCGGGCGGGAGGGGGCGGGTATCGTCGTCAAGCATGTCTGATGTTCGCGTCCGCTTCTGCCCCTCACCGACCGGCACCCCCCACGTCGGCCTGATCCGCACCGCCCTGTTCAACTGGGCCTACGCCCGCCACACCGGCGGCAAGCTCGTGTTCCGCATCGAGGACACCGATGCCGCGCGCGACTCCGAAGAGTCCTACCAGGCCATCATCGACGCCCTGACGTGGCTCGGCCTCGACTGGGACGAGGGCATCGACGTCGGCGGCCCGCATGGCCCGTACCGCCAGTCGCAGCGCAAGGACATCTACGCCGACGTGCTGGCCAAGCTCATCGAGTCCGGCGAGGCCTACGAGTCCTTCTCCTCCCCGGAGGAGACCGAGGCCCGCCACCGCGCCGCCGGCCGCGACCCCAAGCTGGGCTACGACAACCACGACCGGGACCTCACCGACGAGGAGAAGGCCGCGTTCCGCGAGGCGGGCCGCAAGCCCGTCATCCGACTGCGCATGCCCGACGAGGACATCGCCTTCGACGACCTCGTCCGCGGACGCGTCGAGTTCAAGGCCGGCGTCGTCTCCGACTTCGTCATCGCCCGCTCCACCGGCGAGCCGCTGTACACCCTGGTCAACCCCGTCGATGACGCTCTGATGGAGATCACCCACGTCCTGCGCGGCGAGGACCTGCTGCCGTCGACCCCGCGCCAGATCGCCCTGTACCGCGCCCTGGAGCGCATCGGCGTGGGCAACGGCGCCCCGCACTTCGGCCACCTGCCGTTCGTCATGGGCGAGGGCAACAAGAAGCTGTCCAAGCGCGACCCCGAGTCGGACCTGTTCATCCACCGCCGCAACGGCTTCCTGCCCGAGGGCCTGCTCAACTACCTGGCGCTGCTCGGCTGGTCGATCTCCGCGGACAACGAGGTCTTCACCATGGACGAGATGGTCGCCGCCTTCGACGTCGCCGACGTCAACTCCAACCCGGCGCGCTTCGACCAGAAGAAGGCCGACGCCATCAACGCCGAGCACATCCGCCGCCTGGCGCCCGAGGACTTCGCCGCGCGCCTGCGCACCTACCTCGCCGAGACCCGCGATTGGCCGATCGACTACCCGGCCAAGGACTTCGCCTTCCTGGCGGAGATGGTGCAGACGCGCATCAAGACCCTCGGCGAGGCGTGGGACCTGGTGAAGTTCCTCGTCGTGTCCGATGACGAGTTCCAGCTCGACGAGAAGTCCGCCCGCCGCAACCTCAAGGAGGACGCCGTGGCCGCGCTCGACGCGACCATCACGGCCGTGGAGGGTCTGCGGGAGGAGGAGTTCACCACCCCGGCCATCGAGGCGGCGCTGCAGAAGGCGCTCATCGAGGA
>NZ_DURI01000146.1 GCF_012837295.1 Corynebacterium sp.
AGCGACTCCAGGTGCGCGACCAACGCATCGACCTCCGCGTCGGCGGTGGCGAAGGGATCGTCGACGACGACCATCTGCGGGTCCTCGCCGGAGACCTTCAGGTGCGTCCAATCCACCACCGTCGCGGCGCCGACCGCGCGGGCGGCGGCGAGGAAACGGCCGCGCAGCACGGCCCGCGTCGTCGCCGGCGGGTTGGCCATGGCCTCTGTGATCGCCTCGTCGGTGACCCATCGCGACACCGAGCCGCGGGCCTCCAGCGCGCGGAAGATGCCGCGGCCCGGACGGATGTCGTGGTACGCCAGGTCGATCTGCGCGAGCTTCGGGTCGGCGATGTCCAGGCCGCGGTCCATGAAGCGCCGCAGCAGCGACCACTTGATCGCCCAGTCGATGTCCCGGTCGATCGTCGACCAGTTCCCCGACTCGACGGCGTCGAGCACCCGGCCCCACAGCTCCACCAGGCGGGCGAGCTCCTCGGTCGGCGTGCCGCCGCGGGTGTCGTCGCGCTGCTCCAGCCACGCCGTCGCCGCGGAGAGGTACGCCCGCTGGATCTCCAGCGCCGACGCCTCCTCCTTCGCCGCCCCCGCGCGCAGCGGGATCTGCGCGGTGCCGGTCATGTCGCGGCTGACCAGGCGGATCGCCTTGATCTCGTTGGCCACCTCGAAATCGGGCAGCTCCACGCGGGCCTCGATCATCTCCAGCACCAGCTGCGTCGAGCCCAGCTTCAGTGCCGTCGTCGTCTCCGACATGTTCGAGTCGCCGACGATGACGTGCAGGCGGCGGAACCGCGTCGAGTCGGCGTGCGGCTCGTCGCGGGTGTTGATGATCGGCCGCGACCGCGTCGTCGCACTGGACACGCCGTCCCACACATGGTCGGCGCGCTGGGAAAAGCAATACTGCTCCGGCTCGTCCTCGTACGGGCTGCCCGGGTACGGCCGGGCGATCTTGCCCGCGCCGCACAGCAGCTGGCGGGTCACCAGGAACGGCAGCAGCAGCTTCGACAGCGCCTTCAGCCCCATCGAGCGCCCCACCAGGTAATTCTCGTGGCAGCCGTAGGAATTTCCGGCGGAGTCGACGTTGTTCTTGAACAGGAAGACCTTGCCGCCGATGTCTTCTCCGACGAGGCCCCTCTCGGCCTTCAGCGCCAGGTCGTCGAGAAGCATCTCGCCCGCCCGGTCGTGCGCCACCAGCTGCGAGACCGAATCGCACTCGGCGGTGGCGAACTCCGGGTGGCTGCCGACGTCAAGGTACAGGCGCCCGGCGTTGCCGGTGAAGATGTTCGTTGCCCCGTACTCCTCGATGACCGGCCGGAACATGAAGCGGGCGATCTCGTCGGGGCCCAGGCGGCGCTCGCCGTCGAGGGTGCACGTGATGCCGTACTCCGTCTCCAGGCCGGCGATGCGCCGGGTCAGCGCAGCCTTCGCGCCGACCTCGGCCGGGTCCCCGGCAGCGTTCGCGCCCGCGTCGGCCACGGCCTACTCGCCGCCCTTCTGCACGTAGGAGCGCACGAACTCTTCGGCGTTGTTCTCCAGCAGGCCGTCGATCTCGTCGAGCAGGTCGTCGGTGGAGTCGATGTGGGCCTGCGCCTGGCCGCCGCCGGCGATCTCGTCGATCGCGTCGTCGTCTCCGCCGGAGCCGCCGCCGCCCTGGATCTGGCCGCCCTTGATGTCCGCCATGGTCTTCTCCTCTTGTCCGTTACTTCTGATCCGCTGGTTCGGCTACTTCGACAATCCTGCCAGTCCGCGCTCGCGCAGCCCGGCAACGAGGGCCGCCATGTCGGGCGACTCCTCCAAAAGCTTTCCGACGGTGCCCGCCCCCAGCCCGGAGACGTCCGACAGCGAGAGTTTGACCATCTCGTCGCCGACGTCGACGATCGCGCTGTCCCAGCTGGCCGCCGCGACGTCGTCGGCGAAGCGGCGCAGCAGACCGCCGCGGAGGTAGGCGCGGGTGGCCTCCGGCGCGTGGGTGACGGCGCGCGCCACCTCGGCGTCGTCGGCGATGGTCCGCATCGAGCCGCGGCGCACGAGCGCGTGGTACAGGCCGCGGGCCGGGTCGATGTCCGAGTACTGGATGTCGATGAGCGCCAGCTTCGGGTGATCCCAGCCGATGCCCGCCCGGGCCCGCAGCCCCTCCATGAGCGTGAGCTTGGCGGTCCAGTCCAGTAGGTGCGACGTCGACGCGGGGTCCGCCTCGAGCATGTCCAGCACGCGGCCCCACAGTTCGACGACGTAGGCGGCGGACTTCACGCCGGTGGCACCGGTGGCGGCATCGGAGGCCTCCGCGTACGGAGCGACGCGCTCGAGGTAACGGCGCTGGATCTCGATGGCCGTCAGATGGGTGACGTGGTCGTCGAGCTGCAGCGTCTGCGCACACGCGAGGTCGCGGGAGACGCGCTGGACGTCGCCGACCGGGTCGCGCAGCTTGAGGTCGGAGAAGTCGACTCCGTCCTCGATCGCGTCGAGCACCAGCGACGTGGTGCCCAGCTTGAGCAGCGTCGCCGTCTGCGACAGGTTGGCGTCGCCGATGATCACGTGCAGCCGGCGCCACTCGTCGGCGTCGGCGTGCGGCTCGTCGCGGGTGTTGATGATGCCCCGGTTGAGAGTTGTCTCCAGCGACACCTCGGTCTCGATGTAGTCGGCGCGCTGCGAGATCTGGAATCCGGGCTCCTGGCCCTTCTGCCCCAGCCCGACGCGACCCGAACCGGTGAACACCTGGCGGGTGACGAAGAACGGGGTCAGGCCCGCGATGATCGCGTCGAAGTCGGTGTCGCGGCGGAACTGGTAGTTCTCGTGCGCGCCGTAGCTGGCGCCCTTGCCGTCGACGTTGTTGCGGTAGATCTTCAGCTCGATCGGCTCGGTATCTTCGTCCGACCGGCTCGACCCGGAGCCCGTGGTCCCGCGGCCGACGAGCTGCGACGCCTCGAGCATGATGCGGTCGCCGGCCAGGTCCGCCACCAGGGCGTCGTACGCCGACGTCGTCTCCGGCGCCGAGTACTCGGGGTGCGCGTGGTCGACGTAGAACCGCGACCCGTTGACCAGGATCAGGTTCGCCGCGCCCAAAGCATTGGGGTCGACGACCGGCGTCATGCGGTAGCGCCGCAGGTCGAAGCCGCGGGAGTCGCGCAGCGGCGACTCGGGCTCGTAGTCCCAGCGGGTGCGCCGGTCCAGCCCGCCCGCGTGCTCCTCGGCGTAGGCCAGCACGGCCTTCGTCGAGGTGAGGATCGGGCTCAGCTCCGGCTTGCCCGGCGAGGTGATGCCGTATTCGATTTCGGTGCCCAGAACGCGCGCCATGTGCTTCTTCTACTCCCCTGCGCCGGTGCGGTGGGCGTCGTCAAGCGAACCGCCCTGACCCGAACCGAGCACGCCGAACTCCGCGTCCTCGTGGATGTGCTGGTGCTGGACGACCTGCACGTCGACGACGCGGCCCGTCGGGCGGCCCGAAATGCGCGCCCACTCGTCGGGGTTGGAGGTGTTGGGCAGGTCCTCGTTCTCCGCGAACTCCTCGCCCACCGCGCGCAGCAGGTGCGCCTCGGTGATGCCGTCCGCGCCACCGGAGATGACCTCCTTGATGGCGTGCTTCTTCGCGCGGTCGACGATGTTGGCGATCATCGCGCCCGAGTTGAAGTCGCGGAAGTACAGCATCTCGCTCGACCCATCGGCGTAGCGGATGCGCACGTACTCGTTTTCCGGGCTGGTGCGGTACATGCGCTCGACGACGGAATCGGTGAGCGCCTCGACCAGCGCCTCGACGCCGCCGTGGCGCGCGACCTCCTCCTCCGCGTACGGCAGATCGGCGGTGAGGTACTTGCCGAAGATGTCCTTCGCCGCCTCCTCGTCCGGGCGCTCGATGCGGATCTTCACGTCCAGGCGGCCCGGGCGCAGGATCGCCGGGTCGATCATCTCCTCGCGGTTCGACGCGCCGATGACGATGACGTTCTCCAGGCCCTCCACGCCGTCGAGCTCCGCCAGCAGCTGCGGCACGACGGTGTTCTCCATGTCGGAGCTCACGCCCGAGCCGCGGGTGCGGAAGATCGAGTCCATTTCGTCGAAGAAGACGATGACCGGCCGGCCGGCCTCGGCGATGTCGCGGGCGCGGTCGAAGATCAAGCGGATCTGCCGCTCGGTCTCGCCGACGAACTTGTTCAGCAGCTCCGGGCCCTTGACGTTGAGGAAGTACGACTGAGCCCGGCGCGCCTCCTCCTCCGACTTGCCCTTGTTCAGGGCGATCTTGCGCGCCAGCGAATTGGCCACGGCCTTCGCGATCAGCGTCTTGCCGTTGCCGGGCGGCCCGTACAGCAGCACGCCCTTCGGCGGCCGCAGCTGGTAGCGGGTGAACAGCTCCGGGTGCAGGAAGGGCATCTCCACCGCGTCGTGGATCTGCGCGATCTGCCGCTTCAGGCCGCCGATGTCGGAGTACTCGACGTCGGGGATCTCCTCCAGCACCAGATTCTCGACCTCCGCCTTCGGGATCACCTCGAAGGCGTGGCCCGACTTGCGGTCGATGAGGACGGTGTCCCCGACCTTCGCCTTCAGGTCGCCGGCCAGCTTGACGACGAACTCCTCGCCATGGTGATCCGTCGCCAGAACCCGCTTGCGGTCCGGGAGAGTTTCGCGGACCAGGGCCAGGTCGCCGTGATCGGGGTAGCCGCAGTCCTCGACGATGAGATTGCCGTCGGTCAGGCGCACCATCGTGCCCGGCTTGAAGTCGGCGACGTCGAGGCTGCGCAGCACGTTGAGCCGCATGCGGCGGTTGCCCGTCCACACCTCCGCCGCCTGCGCAGGCTTCGACGCTCCGCCGGTCTGCTCGATCGGACCGTTCGGATCGTCGATCTTGCCCTTGGCCGGCTCGAGGAAAATGCCGTACGTGCTCGGCGGATTGGTCATCTGCTCGAGGTCCTGGCGCAGCAGCGTCATCTGGTCGCGCGACTCGCGGAGGAGCTCGACGAGCTTCTCGTTGCGCGCGCCCAGGGTGCGGTTCTTCTGCTGCAGATCGCGGATGGTGTCGGCGGGGGTGGTCATGCCCTCCACGTTACCCAGCGGAGGGGCGCCGCATGGGCGCTACCTCTGGTTGCGGCGCTGCGGGCGCGGCGGCACCGTGCCGTCGGCGAGCCTGCGGGCCCACACGAGGAACGCCGTGTGCGCCTGCATGCGGTGGGCCGGGCGGACGGAGAGCTCCTTGACGTTCCAATCGCGCACCAGCGACTCCCAGGCGCGGGGCTCGGTGAAGCACTTCTGGTCGCGGATGCCCTCCATGACCTTCATCAGCTGCGGGACGGTGGCCACGTAGACCATGAGCACGCCGCCGGGCTGCAGCAGCTTCGACGCGGTGTCCAGGCACTCCCACGGGGCGAGCATGTCCAGGATGATGCGGTCGACGGGGCCGCCGAGATCCTCCGGCGTCGCCTCGGCCATGTCGCCCAGGCGCAGGTCCCAGTTGTCGGGCTTGCCGCCGAGGAACTCGACGACGTTGCGCTCGGCGTGCTCGATGTGGTCCTCGCGGATCTCGTAGCTGAACAGCTTGCCGTCCGGGCCGATCGCGCGCAGCAGGTTGAGGCTCAGCGCGCCAGAGCCGGCGCCGGCCTCCAGGACGCGGGCGCCCGGGAAGATGTCTCCCTCGACGATGATCTGCGCGGCGTCCTTCGGGTAGATCACGGCGGCGCCGCGGGGCATCGACAGGATGTAGTCAACCAGCAGGTGGCGCATGGCCAGGTAGACGGTGCCTTCGGCGGAAGTGACCGTGGTGCCCTCGTGCGCGCCGATGAGGTCGTCGTGGGCGATGGCGCCGCGGTGGGTGAAGAACTTCCCGCCCTTTTCCAGCGTCACCGTGAAATGCCGGTTCTTCGAGTCCGTGAGCTGGACGCGATCGCCTTCCTGGAACGGGCCGCTGTCTGCCATGTTCGTCTGATCCTCGCTGCATCGTGTGCGGTCGGTGGCGGGGCTCGCCGGTTCGATCCGGGCCCCGGGTTAACCTGGCCAGTATGCCCGAAAGCCCCCTGCACTCCGATTCGGCCGCTTCTCCCTCTTCGTCTTCGACTTCGTCAGCGTCCCCGTCACCGGACCCTTCCTCGGACCCGTCCTCCGCCCCTTCCCCCGCGAAGCGCCGTGGTCTCGCCCTGTCGCCGTCCCGCGCCGGCGACTATCGGCAGTGCCCCCTGAAGTACCGCCTCCGGGCGATAGACAAGCTTCCCGAGCCCTCCACCGTCGCGCAGGTCAAGGGCACCCTCGTCCACGCGGTTCTCGAGCACATGCACGCGCAGCCTCGGGAGGACCGCTCCTACCCGGCCGTCGTCAAGCAACTCAAGCCCACCTGGCAGAAGATGCTTGACGACGACCCCAGCGGCGAACTTTCCGAGCTCGTGCCCGAGGATTCCCTGCTCGACTTCCTCGTCGAATGCCGAGGTCTACTGAAGGGGTACTTCATCATGGAGAACCCGACGGGCTTCGATGCGGCGGAGATCGAGAAGTTCGTGCAGATGACCCTCGGGCTCGACACCGGCACCGACGAGACCGCCGGCGTGCCCGTGCGCGGCTTCATCGACCGCGTCGACGTCGCGCCCACCGGGCAGGTGCGCATCGTGGACTACAAGACGGGCAAGAAGCCGCATCCGCGATTCCAGAACGAGGCCCTGTTCCAGATGCGGTTCTACGCGCTGGTGTGGTGGCGCATGACCGGGCGGATCCCCGAGCAGCTGCGGCTGATGTACCTCAAGGTCGCCGACGATCTGACGCATTCGCCGACCGCGCCCGAGCTCGAGCGATTCGAGGGTGAGCTCGCGCGCCTGTGGGCGTCCATCGTCCGCGACGGCGAGTTCGGCGATTTTCGGCCGAAGAAGTCGAAGCTGTGCGGATGGTGCTCGTTCCAGGAGCTGTGTCCCGCGTTCGGCGGCACCCCGCCCGAATACCCGGGCTGGCCGGGTGCCCACGGCGAGTAGCCCGCCGCGATTTTCGCTTCACTTCGCACGGCACGCGCCACGTGGCGAGTAACAGCGGCGCCGAAGCCTCCGGCGATCGGGCAATGCGCGCCATCGAGCCCACGAAGGGGCGAGTGGTGCCCGATCGACGCCGTTTTCCACCGCAAATCCGAGCCTGAGAATTTCCTGAGCAAGAAGCCGCCGCACGTCGGTAGTTCGAGGGGCGCGAACGGGCTGATGTTGAAGATTTGAGGGTCCATTTCTTCAACATCAGCGCTTTCGCGGCGAAAAGATCGGTTACGTACGGCGCGGTATTGAATTCGTGGGGATGGGCCCATTAATTCGGGTCTGGTGAAATGACCTCGATTTCAAATATCGCGCCGTATGGCGTTCTGCGGGGTTGGGTGGCCCTGTGGCACATTCCCTCGATTCCGCGCCGTTCGGCCGTCTGCGTCGATCCTGTGGGGTTCCACCTTCTGGGGTGCGGTTGGGTGTTGCGGGTGCGGCACATGTGGGATCAGGGGCGCGTGGGAAGCGAGGGGTGCGCGGGGCGACGGGGCGCGCGTGTGAGAGGCAAGGGGCGGGAGGGGTCGGGCGCGCCGGGCGGCGCTGGATTGGCTCGCCCGATCGGTGCGCGGTGACATTTCGCACATTCGGCCGCGCCACGTTGGATGCTTGCATTCATCCTGCAATAATCTGGGGCGGCTTTACGGGTGAGGTGGGCGTCGTAAAGCGGGCGTGCAGCAAGCGTGAAGCAAGCGTCAAGCAGGCGTGCGGCGAGCGTGAAACGGGCGCGAACATCGTGCGCGCATCGCGAGGCCGCCGCGACGGCGCCCGTCCCCCCACCCGACCACGACCCACACGACGACGAACGAGGAGCCCCGCCCACATGGCGACATTCCTGTACAAGGTGGGCCGATCGGCCTACCTCCACCGATGGCGGTTCATCGCCATCTGGATCCTGCTGATCCTCGGCGCCGGCACCGCGGCCGCGACGCTGACCCAGCCGATGAGCAACAGCTTCACCATCGAAGGCCTCGAATCGGTCGAGACGCAGGAGCGCATCCAGGAACGCTTCCCCGGTGAAGGCGACGCCCTGGAAGCCCCGACCGGCACGGTGGTCATGCAGGCCCGCGATGGCGCGGCGCTGACCGACCCCGAGGTGTCCGCGGAGGTCGACGCGTTCCTGGCCGACCTGCGCGGGCTCGACGAGCTGGCCGATGCCGAAGCGCTGGTCTCCCCCGTGCTCGCCGCCGGCGGCGTCGCCCAGCAGATGAACGAGCAGTACGCGGCGCAGGGCATGCCGCAGGAGCAGATCGACGCCAACATCGCGGCGGTCTCCCCGCTGTCCGAGGACGCGGCGACCGGCACCGTGACCGTCACGTTCGACGCGGACGGCGCGATGGACGTGACTCCCGAGGCGAAGGACGCCTTCACCGCGGTCGTTGACGAGCATGACGACGGCGCGCTGGACATCGCCTACTCCGGCAACGTCTTCCAGATGAGCGAGCTGTCCTTCATCGCCGAGTTGCTGGGCATCGCGGTGGCGGCGGTCGTGCTGATCATCACCTTCGGGTCTTTCGTCGCGGCGGGCCTGCCGCTGCTCACCGGCGTCATCGGCGTCGGCATCGGCATCGCGGGCGTGTACGCGGCGACGTCGTTCACGGATTCGATCACGTCGATGACCCCGACCCTGGCGGTCATGATCGGCCTGGCGGTCGGCATCGACTATGCGCTGTTCATCCTGTCGCGTTTCCGCAATGAGCTGGTGCTCCACGTCGGCGGAAACGATCTGGAGCCCAAGGAGCTTGCCGACGAGCTGCGCGGGATCCCGTTCCGCGAGCGCGCCCATTTGGCCGGCCTCGCCGTGGGGAAGGCGGGCACGGCCGTCGTGTTCGCGGGCATGACGGTGATCATCGCGCTGGTGGCGCTGTCGATCATCGGCATCGACTTCCTTACCGCGATGGCGTTTTCCGCGGCGGCGACGGTCCTCATCGCGGTGCTCGTCGCCGTGACGCTGCTGCCGGCGATCCTCGGCGCGGTGGGCACGAAGGTGTTCGCGGCGCGGGCGCCGATCGTCAAGGCCCCGGACCCGGAGGACGAAAAGCCGACCATGGGCCTGAAGTGGGTGCGCATGATCCGCGCCCGCCCGGTGCTGTTCCTGCTCAGCGGCGTCATCGTGCTGGCGCTGGCCGCGATCCCCGCCACGCAGATGCGCCTGGCCATGCCCTCGGACGGTTCCGCCGCCCCCGGCACGCCGAACCGCGCCGCCTACGAGATGATCGACGACGCCTTCGGGCCGGGGCGCAACGCGCCGATGGTCGCGCTGGCCGAAGTGACCGGCGATGCCGACGCGGGTGCGGGCTCGGGCGACGTCGACCCCGCGCAGCTGCCCATGATCCTGGGCGGGGCGGCCGCCCACATCCAGGGCATCGACGGCGTGACCAACGCGCAGGTCGTCGGCATGTCCGAGGACGGCACCGCCGCGCAGATCCTGATCACCCCGGAGGTCGGCGCCACCGACCCGCGCGCCGCCGAGGTGCTGGACAACATCCGCGCCGGCGTCGACGATTTCGAGGCCGGGGCCCCCGCGACCTACTCGGTCACGGGCGTCTCCCCCATCTACGAGGACATTTCGGAGCGGCTGTCCGAGGTGCTGGTGCCGTACATCGCCATCATCATGGTGCTGGCGTTCCTGCTGCTCGTGGTCGTCTTCCGCTCGCTGTGGGTGCCGCTGCTCGCGGCGCTGGGCTTCGGGCTCTCCGTCGCCGCGACGCTGGGCCTGACCGTGGCGGTGTGGCAGGAGGGCTGGCTGGGCATCATTTCCGATCCGCAGCCGTTGATCAGCTTCCTGCCCATCATGTGCATCGGCATCGTCTTCGGCCTGGCCATGGACTACCAGGTCTTCCTGGTCACCCGCATGCGCGAGGGCTGGGCCCACGGCAAGACCGCGGGCAACGCGACGTCGAACGGCTTCAAGCACGGCGCCCGCGTGGTCACGGCCGCGGCCCTGATCATGATTTCCGTGTTCGCGGCGTTCATGCTCTTGGACGAGCCGTTCATCAAGGTGATGGGCTTCGCGCTGGCGCTGGCCGTGCTGCTCGACGCGTTCATCGTCCGCATGACCATCATCCCGGCGACGATGTTCCTGCTGGACGAGCGCGCGTGGAAGATCCCGGGCTGGCTGGACCGCATCCTCCCCAAGGTGGACATCGAGGGCGAGTCGCTGACGGCGCGCCCTGATGACGCCGCCGCCACGCCGACCGAAACCGTTGATTCGTCGGTGGCGCGTTCCTGATACCTTCTTCCGATATGCGCGTGATCGTGCGGGGCGAGACCGCACGCGAACCGAAAGGTGCAGGGGAATGTCGGGACTGCGCGAGCAAAAGAAGCGCCAGACCAAGATCGATTTGGCGACGGCGGCGGTGGAGTTGCTGGTGACCGAGGGCGACGAAGGGGCGACGGTGGCGGCGATCGCCGCCGGCGCCGGCGTGTCGACCCGCACGTTCCACAACTATTTCGCCGCCCGCGAGGATGCGTTCCTCTTCTTCATCGAGGAGACCATCGCCGACTGGGAGACGCAGATGCGCGCCGCCCCGGCGGACCTCACGCCGTTCGAGGTGCTGCGGGGCATCATCGTGGACATGTACGGCAAGCCGCGGGGCGATCTCGCGTCGGTGCCGAACCTGGCGACCGTCGCCGAGCACATCATGGCGGGTCTCGGCCCGGACGCCGGCAAGCGCGCCCGCTGCGTTTTCGAGGGTTTGCGCGGCGCGATCGTCGAGCGCTCCGGCGGCGGGCTGTCGCCCTTCCGCGCGCAGGCGCTGATCCACGTGTGCATGTCGGCATCCGGCGTCGTGCTCGAGGCCGCCCGCGACGAGTCACTCGCCGGCGGCCGATCGATGCCGGAGCTGCTCGACGAGGCCTTCGACTTCATCGCCGGCGGCGTCGCCTGACCCCCGGCATGGGACGACCCGCACCGGTTTCCGGTGCGGGTCGTTTTGGCTTTGCGACGGTTCGCGTTCGCCGACCGTTTTAGAGGACCACTGCCCCGATGGCGAAACCGAATGCGACGGCAAGTGCGATGCAGACGGTGCCCGGGATGAAGAACGGGTGGTCGACCACGTACTTGCCCAAGCGGGTGGAGCCGGTGTCGTCCATTTCGACGGCCGCCAGCAGAGTGGGGTACGTCGGCAGAACGAAGAGCGCCGACACGGCCGCGAAGCTGGCGACTGCGGTCAAGGGGCTGACCCCGACCGCGAGCGCGGCGGGGATCATCGCCTTCGCGGTCGCCGCCTGCGAGTACAGGAGCGCCGACGCGAAGAAGAGCACCACCGCGAGCAGCCACGGCCACTGGGTGAGCAAGTCACCCGCAGTGGACTTGATGCCGTCGATGTGCGCGTTGATCAGAGTCGAGCCGAGCCAAGCGACGCCCATGACGCAGACGGTCGCGCTCATGCCCGACTTGAACACCTGCGTGCCGGGAACTTCGGCGGCGGGGATCTTGGCCACGGCCACGATCAGTCCCGCAGTGGCGAGCATGATGGCCATGATCGCTTCATTGCGCGGCAGCGAGGGATCGGTGATCAGCCCGATCTGGTCGGAGATCAAGGTCGCGTAGACCATGACGGTGACGATGGCCGCGAGAAAGATGCCCACGGAGGCCTTCGCTCCGGGCGCGGCCTCGAATGCCGCGGACTCGCGGGGCGGCTTGACCAGCCCGTCCTCGAGCCGCTGCCGGTACACGGGATCGTCCTCGAGCTCTCGGCCGAGGTGCACCACGACGAAGGACGTGACGATCACCGCCAGAAGGGTCGACGGGATCACCACGGCGAGGAGCTGGAGATACCCGACTCCCCTGGGCTCGAGCACCGATGCCATGAACACGACGGCGGCGGAAATCGGTGAAGCCGTGATGGCCATCTGGGAGGCGACGACCGCGATCGACAACGGCCGCGACGGGCGGACTCCGCCCTCCTTCGACACCTCCACGATGACCGGGAGCGTCGAAAAGGCCGTGTGACCCGTGCCGGCCAGGACCGTCATCGACCACGTCACCAGGGGCGCGAGCAACGTGACTCGCTTGGGATTGCGGCGGAGGAGGCGTTCGGCGAGATGGACCAGGTAGTCCATTCCGCCCGCCCGCTGCATCGCGGAGATCGCCGCGATGACCGCCATGATGATTCCGATGACGTCGAAGGGAATGTCCTCCGCCGTGACCGGGGTGCCCATAGCACCGAGAAGCAGAACGCCCGCGCCACCGGCGAAACCGATGCCGACGGACCCCCAACGGGCACCGATGATCAGCGCGGCCACTACCGCGATAATCTGAGCTGCGAGAATCACCGCAAATCATCACCCTGCAGATTGACGTTCTCCTGGTCCGCGGACCCGGTTTCACCGCCGATCTCGGCATGGCCGGGCGCGGCGGAAACGTCGGCTGGAACGTCCTGCGGTGAATCTGGCCCGTCGGCGTCGGGCTGCAGGCCCAACTCCGCCAGGCGGGTCTCCCCCGCCACGTACCTCTTCCCTCGGTATTCGGGGTGCATGAGGTTGTCGGTGGACAGGATCCGGTCGAGCTCGGCTGCGTCGAGCAGCCCCTTCTCCAGCACGAGCTCGCGCACGCCCTTGCCGGTCGCGGCGGCCTCGCGTCCGATGATGTCGCCCTGGTGGTGGCCGATCACCGGGTTCAGGTAGGTGACGATGCCGATAGAGTTGTCCACGTAGGCGCGGCACACGTCGGCGTTGGCGGTGATGCCCGTGATGCACTTGGAGCGCAGGGTGGTCGCAGCACGGCGCAGGAGGCCGATCGATTCGAACAGGCACTGGGCGATGACGGGCTCCATGACGTTGAGCTGGAGCTGACCGGCCTCTGCGGCCATCGACAGGGTCACGTCGTTGCCGAAGACCTTGAAGCACACCTGGTTGACCACTTCGGGGATGACCGGGTTGACCTTCGCGGGCATGATCGACGATCCCGCCTGCATCTCGGGCAGGTTGATCTCGTTGAGGCCGGCGCGGGGGCCGGAAGACAGCAGGCGCAGATCGTTGCACATCTTCGACAGCTTCATCGCCGTGCGTTTGAGCGCGGAATGGACGTTGACGTAGCCGCCGGTGTCGGAGGTCGCCTCGATCAGGTCCTTGGCCGACCGGATCTCGAGCCCGGTGACTTCGCGCAGCGACTGCACGACGGCCTTCTGGTAGCCCGCCGGGGCGTTTACGCCGGTGCCGATGGCCGTGGCGCCCAGGTTCACCTCGAGCAGCATTTCGCCGGACTGCGCCAGCACCGCATGCTCCTCCGACAGGTTGTTTCCGAAGGCGTGGAATGCCTGGCCCAGCGTCATGGGCACCGCGTCCTGCAGCTGGGTGCGGCCCATGGTGATGACGTCGTTGAACTCGTCGCCCTTTTCGTGGAGAGCGTGTTCGAGTTCGTCGAGCTCCACGAGCAGAGCCTGCAGCGCGATGTGGACGGCCAGCCGGAAGCCCGTCGGGTAGGCGTCGTTGGTGGACTGGCACTGGTTGACGTCGTCGTTGGGGTTGACGACGTCGTAGCGCCCCTTGGGGAAGCCGAGGTACTCGAGGGCGAGGTTGGCGACGACCTCGTTGGTGTTCATGTTGATGCTGGTGCCCGCGCCGCCCTGGAACAGGTCGGTGGGGAACTGATCGAGGCAGCGGTGATTGACCAGGATCTGGTCGCACGCCCAAACGATCGCGTCGGCGACGTCGGAGGGGATGGTGTGGATTCGCCGGTTGGCGATGGCCGTCGCCTTCTTCACCATGACCATGCCGCGGATGAACTCGGGGACGTCGTTGACGGTGGTGCCCGAGATGGAGAAATTCTCGATGGCGCGCATTGTGTGCACGCCGTAGTAGGCGTCCGCCGGTACTTCCCGGTCGCCGAGGAGGTCGGTTTCTATCCGGTGCTTGTGGCCCGGCGCCTCGTTTTTTCCAATTGTGCTCATGCCCACAAGCATACGTGCGCACGGGCTGCGGGTCACGAAAAAACTGCAGGTCGGATCGATAAAGTGACGCGAGTAACCATGCTCCATGGGCTTGATCGGTTCGCGCGATCAAGCGGCCCTCGGTGATGGGTTCGCGGGGGCGCTTGCTTGACGACGACGGCGCACCCGCCATGTGGCAGGTGCGCCGTGTGCGGCGTGCCGGTTGGTTCGGCCGGGCGCCGGTCTTCGTGAAGCGGTCCCTAGATGCGCGCGATGCGGATGTCGGAGGCCAGGATGGCCTCGGCGCCGAGGCCGGCGAGCTGGTCCATGATGGGGTTCGCCAAGTCGCGGGGAACCATGGCGCGCACGGCGACCCAGTTCTCGTTGGCCAGCGGCGACACGGTCGGGCCGGACAGGCCCGGGGTGATGCGCGAGGCCTCGTCGAGGTTGGCGGCGTCGATGTTGTAGTCGAGCATCATGTAGTTCTTCGCGTGCAGGATGCCGGTGAGGCGGCGCAGGAACACGCGCTGGGCGTCGGTGACCTCGTTGGCGCGGCGGCCGACGACGACGGCCTCGGAGTCGCACAGCGAATCGCCGAAGACTGCCAGGCCCTGCTTGCGCAGCGTGCGGCCGGTGGACACCACGTCGGCGATGGCGTCGGCGACGCCCAGGCGGATGGAGATCTCCACCGCGCCGTCGAGGCGGATGACCTCGGCCTCGAGACCGCGGGCCTTGAGGTCCTCGCGCACCAGGTTCGGGTAGGACGTGGCGATGCGCTTGCCCGCCAGATCCCCCACCGTCCACTCCTCGTTGGCCGGGGCGGCGTAGCGGAACGTCGACGCGCCGAAGCCGAGGGTGAGCACCTCGTCGACCGGGGCCAGCGAATCGGCGGCGAGGTCGCGGCCCGTGATGCCCAGGTCCAGGTGGCCGTTGCCCACGTAGACGGGGATGTCCTTGGGGCGCAGGAAGTAGAACTCGATGCCGTTGGCCTTGTCGGCGACCGACAGGCTCTTCGACTCCCCGCGGCCGGGGTAACCGGCCTCCTGGAGGATCTCCAGGGCGGCCTCGGACAGGGAGCCCTTGTTGGGCACGGCGACGCGCAGCGTGGTCACGTTGTTGCTCCTAGTTGTTCGGTGCGGCTCCGGCGGCGGCTGCCGGCGGGGAGCGCGCGTCCTGGTCCTACAGGTACTTGTAGACGTCTTCCGGCGTCAGCCCGCGCTGCACCATGACGACCTGGGTCCAGTACATGAGCTGCGAGATCTCCTCGGCGAGCTCGTCGTCGGACTGGTACTCCGCGGCCATCCAGACTTCGGCGGCCTCTTCCACGATCTTCTTGCCCTGGAAATGCACGCCGGCGTCGAGCGCCTTGACGGTGCCCGAACCCTCGGGGCGGCTGGCCGCCTTGTCCTTCAGTTCAGCGAAGAGGTCATCGAAGTTTTTCACGCGCACCATCATTCCACGCGGCTCGTCGCGTTGCGACGGGAGGGTGGCCGGTGGGCGTCGTCAAGCAGCGAAGCGGCGGGGACGCGACCGGCCCGGGGCCTACTGCGACAGCCGGGCGTGGACGGCGCGGAGGTCGTCGAGGGACCAGCCGCCGAGGTCGCCGTCGAGATGCTCTGCGGGCGGCGCGAATTCGGAGATGGCGTCGGCGGGCGGAGCGGCCTGCGGCATGGGCGCCCATAGAACGCGGCAGCCGGCGGCGATGGCGGAGCGCACGCCGGTGACGGAATCCTCCAGCGCCAGACAGTCTGCGGGGTCGACGCCGGCGATGTCCGCTCCGCGCAGGTACGGGTCCGGGGCGGGCTTGCCGGCGGGGACCTCGTCGCCGCAGACGGTGTCGGCGAAGGCGTCGCGGCCCATCGCGTCGATGCAGTAGTCGGCGACGCGGCGGCGGGTGTTGGTCACCAGCACCACCGGAATGCCAGCCTCATGCGCCTGCTCGATGATGTCGCGCACGCCCGGCCGCCACTCGATGCCACGCTCGGCGATGAGCTGCGCCACCCGCGACTCCATGAACTCCGACTCGCGGGTGATGACCTCCTCGGTGGCTTCGATCCCCGCGTGGTCGGCGCAAATACGGATGGTGTCCGGCAGCGTGTTGCCGATGCACTTCGCCCGCAGTTCCGGCGTCAGGCGCCGGCCCAGGCGCTCGGAAACGTCGTAGGTGGCCACCTCCCACAGTGGTTCGGTGTCGATGAGGCTGCCGTCCATGTCCCAGAGAATCGCTCGCACCTCCGCCACGGTAGCCGGGGCGGGCGGAAAGCGCCGGGTGGGAGGGGTGCCGGGGATGTGCTTGACGACGCGCCGACCCCCGAAAGTGTGTCGCGCATCACGTTAGCGGCGATTAACTGTTAGCGTCGCCACATGGAGAACAGCAGCGTCGTCACGCAAGAAACCCGGACCACCCGCCCGCCGAAGGCCAACGCCCTCGGCGACCCCACGAAGGCCGACCGCATCCGGCAGATGGGGCTCGACCCCGCCACCGAAATCAACGCGTATTTCGAGTACCTGGGGAAGGCCGATCCGGAGGAGATGGGTCTGCCCGCCGGCGAGATCGTCGAGCGGTACCGCCCGACCCTGCACACGTGGGGCCCGTGGGGCGCGTTCCAGCACGGCGCTCCCCCGGCGGCGATCCTGACCCACGCGCTGCAGCGCTGCCCCGGCCTGCCCGAGGGCATGCGCACCACCCGCGTCGCCGTCGACTTGCTCGGCGCCGTGCCGTACACCGAGATGCGCACCCGCGCGCGGATCAGCCGGCCGGGCAAGCAGATCCTCAAGGTCGAGGCCGAACTGCTCGCCGAGGACCGCCACGGCAACTGGCGTGCCGTCGCCTCCGCCGCGGCGTGGCGCATGGCCGTGCTGGAGACCAACGAGGTGGAGAAGTCCTTCGCCCGTCCCATCCCCGGCCCCGAGCAGGCCACCGAGGGCGGCCCCCTGTACGAGGACTGGGACTGCGGCTACATCGACTCCATCGACATCGTGAACATGCCCGACCCCGACGAGCCCGACGGGCACCACCGCATCCACTGGGTGCGCACCGACAAGCCCATCGTCGCCGGCGAGACCACCGACGGCGTCGAGTACCTGATGAGCATGGTCGACGTCGCCAACGGCGTCGGCGCCTCGCTCGACCCGCGCGAGTGGATGTTCATGAACACCGACCTCGTCGTCCACCTGCACCGCGAGCCCGAGGGCGAATGGATCGGCATCTCGGCCAAGGCATCCATCGGGCCCGACGGCATCGGCATGACCGCCGCCTACCTGTACGACCAGCGCGGCCCCGTGGGGCGTTCGATGCAGACGCTGCTCGTCCGGCCGCAGGCGAAGTAGCGGACCAGGGGACGGGGCCCGACTTCCGGGCTGCCCGGCCCCACTGGCCTATTAGGGGGCTATCCGGGGTTCTATCCGGGATCGTGGGTGTATTCGACGGACCCCTGAAAGTGCTGCACGGTGGCGTCGATGCCATGGAAGATCCGCTCCATTTCCTTCGTCGCCGTGACGAGGCCATCGGCTTCGGTCCAGTTGAGGACGGTCGCCTCGCCCTTGCAGCCGGCTTCCCAGCCCTCGCCCTCCGGCCAGGCCACGACTCCGAGGCGCATCGCCTCCGACCACTTGTTGCCGGTGACGAAGACGACCAACCCTTCGTCGAGATCCACCTTGTGGACGTGGAGCCCGGCGATGACCGCCGGTGCCTCCGTGGGCAGATTCAAGTAGCTGACCAGCGCGGAGAGAAACTGCTGCTTGTCCACCGGGGCCCGGAAATGGGCGGTCGAATGCGTCGCCGTCTGCCCCTTCTTATGGCTGCCGGAGAAGACGGCGCGGGTGGCCCCCGCCCACAACTTGTCCCTGAGCCACATCCACAGGGCGACGACCGAGAAGAACGCGACCAGTATCAGTACGCCTTCCATCGTTGGCTCGAATCGCTCAGGCGCCGTTGGCGGGATTGCCGCCGTCGTTGCGCAGGTAGGGATTCAGATGAGTGGCGCTGCTCCCCTGCGGCGGGGCCGGAGGCGCGGGAGGCGCGGGAGGTGCGGCGAACCCCGGGCCAAAACCCGGCTGCTGCGGCGGCTGCTGTGCACCCGGGAACCTCGGCCCCGTCGGGAACTGCCCCGGGCGTGCCAGGCCCGGTGCGGGTCCATCGCCGAAGTTGCCCTGCTTCGCGTCCTGTTCCCGCTTGTTCAGGAACTGGCCCAGCCCCAAAATTCCGAGCCCGATGATTCCGATGACGACGCCCGCCACGATCTGCCCGACGGGGTACTCCGTCGACGAGCCTCCGTTGAGGTAGTAGGTGGTCTCATACTCGAAGGTCGTCGCCAACATGATCCCCAGCGCCAGGACCATGACGCCGACGATGCGGGCGACAAGCGACCATCGGATGGACTTCAGGAACTTTCCCGCGGGCGATTCCATGAACTGCTGAACCTGTTGCGGAGGTTGGGGCGCCCATCCATTCGGTGGCTGACCCGGCCCATTCGTGGGCTGGAACGGGGGTTGATTCGGGAGGCTCATCACGACCTCGATTCCCGGGCACTTCCCGGGGCAGTCCCTGCGCGGGGCGCCCGTGAAACGGGGTGCCTGATAACGTCGAGCGTAAGGAAAACGCCAGGTGCCCCCACTTTTGGGACACCATTGAGAGGTCACCCGGACGCCCGTTGAATCGTCGTCCCCGAACCGGATGGAACGCCGCCGGGGTTTCGGGCGGCCCACCATGGCGAGCCACAGTAGTCTCGTCGATATGGCACTTTCCGACATCGCGCGCAAGACCGAACGAATGATCAACCAGGTCGGGCGGCAGCGCAAGACCGCCAAGGGCTGGAAGCCAGCGGTCACCGGCTTCTCCGGTTACGGCTCCTCCGACCGCGTCCACGTCCTGGGCCGCGTGCTCATGGAGGACCCGTACTCCGAGCCGGAGACGGAGATCCAGCGCGGATGGCGGCAGTTCATCACGACGCAGGTCGGAAACCATCCTGTGACGGTGCGCGTGGGCGACCAGGTCGTCCAGTCGAAGTCGGACGCCAACGGCTACATCGATGTACTCGTCCTCGATCACGGGCTGGAACCGGGCTGGAACGAGGTCGTCATCGAGGCCAAGGACGCCGAGCCCGCCACTGCCCGGGTGCTCATCGTGGAGCCGGGCGCGCGGATCGGCTTGGTCTCCGACATCGACGACACGGTCATGGTCACGTGGCTGCCGCGCGCCGTCCTCGCCGCATGGAATTCGTGGGTGCGCCACACCAACACCCGCAAGCCCGTGCCCGGCATGGCGGAGTTCTACCGCCAGCTGCTGGCCGATCATCCGGGCGCCCCGGTCGTCTACCTGTCCACCGGCGCGTGGAACACCTTCGAGACGCTCCAGAGCTTCATCGACGTCAACGGGCTTCCCGACGGCCCGATGTTGCTCACCGATTGGGGCCCCACCCCGACGGGAATGTTCCGTTCGGGCCAGGAGCACAAGAAGGTGCAGCTGCGGAACCTGTTCATCGACTTCCCCGACATCAACTGGATCCTCGTCGGCGACGACGGTCAGCATGATCCGCTGATCTACGGCGACGCCGTGTTCGAGCACCCCGACCGCATCGCCGGCGTCGCCATCCGGCAGCTCTCCGCCGGCGAGCACGTTCTGTCGCACGGCACCGTGTCGGCGCTGGAGGACATCGACGCCGACGACCGCCACGGCGCCCCGGTCATCCAGGGCGCCGACGGCTTCGAGTTGCTGCGCGAGTTCCGCGCCAAGCCGTTCCCGCAGGTGACGGGAACCCTGGAGCAGGGAGTCGAGTAGTCCCCTACTCGTCGTCGAAGTCGCTGAGCCCGCCGCGCACGATGGCCACTCGGGCGGCGTTGGCGATGGCCAGGATGTCGATGATCTCCTGCGCCACCGCGCCCATGATCGGCGTGAGCAGGCCGAACACCGCCAGGATCATGCCGATGATGGACAGGCCCATGCCACCGATCACCGACTGCAGGGCAATCCGCCGCATGCGCGCGCCGATGTGGATGAGGTCGTCCAGGCGCTCCAGCGAGGAGTCCAACACCACGGCGTCCGCGGCCTCGGCGGTCACGTCCGACGTCGCGCCGAACGCCACGCCGGCCGACGCCGCCGTCATCGCCGGCGCGTCGTTGATGCCGTCGCCGAGGAACAGCGTCGGCCCCTCCTTGGTGCGGGCGCGGACGATCTCCAGCTTGCCCTCGGGGCTCACGCCGCCGTGGACCTCGTCGATCCCGACCTGCTCCGCCAACCGCCGGACCTCGGCCTCGCGGTCGCCGGAGATGATCATCATGTGCCGCACCCCGTGCCGTTTCGGCAGGTGCGCCACGAACTCCGACGCGGACGACCTCGGCTCATCGCGGAACGTGACGGTTGCCGAGTAGGCGTCGTCAAGCAAGATCACCGACTCCATGCCGGCGGCGCGCTCCGGCAGCAACCCGACCGACCCGGGATCGATGTCGGCGAGCCCCTTCCGGTTGGTCAGGCGCAGCTCGCGGCCGCCGACGACGCCGACCAGGCCCTGGCCCGGGCGCTCGGACACGGACTCGACGGCCGGGAGCGCAAGGTTGCGGTTCTCGGCATCGGCGACGATGGCGGAGGCCAACGGGTGCTTCGAATATTTTTCGACGGCCGCCGCGGCAGCCATGACGTCGTCGCGATCGAGCCCCGGTGCCGTGGAGACCTCCGTGACCACCGGCCGGCCGTAGGTCAGCGTGCCGGTCTTGTCGAACATGACCGTCTCTACCCGGCCGACTTCCTCGAGCATCGCCGGATTCTTGATGATGATGCCGCGCTTCGCCGACAGCGAGATCGCGCCGATGATGGCCACCGGCACACCGATGAGCAGCGGGCACGGCGTCGCGATGACCACGACCGCCAGGAAGCGCGTCGGGTCGCCCGAGATCACCCAGCCCAAGATGCCGAGCGTGAGCGCCACCAGCGTGTACCAACCGCCCAGGCGGTCGGCCATGCGGCGCATCGGCGGGCGGTTGGACTCGGCCTCGCGCAGCACGCCGACGATCTTGGCGTACCGCGAATCCACCGCGGCCTTCTCCGCGCGCACGGTCAGCGCGGTCTCGCCGTTGACCGCGCCGGAGATCACCGCCGAGCCCTTCGACTTCTTCACCACGTACGGCTCGCCGGTCAGGTAGGACTCGTCCATCGCGCCATCGCCGTCGACGACCTCGCCGTCGACCGGGCACAGCTCATGCGGCAGGACCAGCAGCAGATCCCCCACCGCCGCCTCGTCGGCGTGGATGTCGTCGACGCCGTCGGCGATGGTCGCGCCGCGCAGCCGGTGGGCGACCGACGGGCTGCGCTTGGCCAGCGCGTCGAGGGTGGCCGACGCGCGCTTCGACGCGGCCTCCTCCAGCGCCTCGCCGCCGGAGAGCATGAGCACGATGATCGCCGCGACCAGCCATTCCCCCAGCAAGACCGCCGAAATGATGGACACCGCGGCGAGCATGTCCGCGCCGCCGCGGGCCTCGATCGCGCCCTTGATCACGTCGATGGTCAAGGGGATGCCGCCGATGACGACCATCGCCACCAGCGGCCAGTCCGCGGCCCAGCTCTCGAACCCGAAGCCGAACTTCAGCACCAGGTGGATCGCGATGGCCGCCAGCGTGGCCAACGCCAGCGCGCCGTCGCGCGATGATGCGAATCCGCGCAACGCCTGCCCCGCCGTGGGTGATCCGGCGGGGGCGCCGGCAGCCGGCGCCCGAGTGTCCAGTTTTGTGCCCATGTCCCCATTATGGCCCGTAAAATTGGCCCTGAACAGGAAGTATGGGCTGGCCACGGAGTGGTAGCCGTGGCTTGCCTACACGTTGAAGTACTTCGCCTCCGGGTGGTAGAGCACGAACGCGTCGGTCGACTGCTCCGGGTGCAGCTGCAGTTCCTCGGACAGTTCGACGCCGATGCGCTCCGGCTGCAGCAGCTCCACCAGGCCGCGGCGCGACTCCAGGTCCGGGCACGAGCCGTAGCCGAAGGAGTAGCGGGCGCCGCGGTACTTCAGGTCGAAGAAGTCGCGGGTGTCGTCGGAGTCGTCGCTGCCGGCGGTGGTGCCGTCGGAGAAAGCCAGCTCCGAGCGGATGCGCTGGTGCCAGAACTCGGCCAGC
>NZ_DURI01000147.1 GCF_012837295.1 Corynebacterium sp.
GCCCGAGCCACCGGCCTGACCAAGCGATACGGTGAAGGGGACACCGCAGTCGTCGCCCTCGACGCCGTCGACGTGGAATTCGGCCGCGGCGAATTCACCGCCATCATGGGCCCCTCCGGCTCCGGCAAATCGACGCTCATGCACTGCATGGCCGGCCTCGACTCCGCGACCTCCGGCAACGCCCGCATCGGCGACACCGACCTGTCCGGGCTGTCGGACAAGGAAATCACCGCGCTGCGCCGCGACCGCCTCGGGTTCGTGTTCCAGTCCTTCAACCTCGTGCCCACGCTGACCGCCGAGGAGAACATCACGCTGCCCGTCGACATCGCCGGGCGGAAGGTCGACCGCGACTGGTTCGGGTCCATCACCTCGCGGCTCGGCTTGACCGAGAGGCTGTCCCACCGGCCGTCGGAATTGTCCGGCGGCCAGCAGCAGCGCGTCGCCTGCGCCCGCGCCCTCGTCGGGCGGCCCGAGATCATCTTCGGCGACGAGCCGACCGGAAACCTGGACTCCAACGCCTCCCGCGAAGTGCTGCAGATCCTGCGCACGGCGGTCGACGACCTGGGGCAGACCGTGGTCATCGTCACCCACGACGCCAACGCCGCCAGCTACGCGGACCGCGTCATCTTCCTCGCCGACGGCCGCGTCGTCGACGAGCTCCGCTCCCCCGACACCGACGCCATCCTCAACCGCATGGCGCGCATGGAACAGCCGTGAGCGCATCCTCCTCGACCATGCGGCGGCTGTCCCTGCGCAGCCTCGCCGCCCACAAGATCCGATTCGCCCTGACCATCCTGTCCGTGGTGCTGGGCACCGCGTTCATCTCCGGCGCATTCGTGTTCACCGCCTCGCTGAACAAGGCCTTCGACGGCGTGCTGGCCACCGCCTACGACGGCATGGACGTCGTCGTCGAATCCGCCTCCGGCACCCCGGGCATCGACCGGCCGACCGTCGACGCGATCCGCGCGGTCGACGGCGTCGAGGCGCTCAACGTCGGCGCCCGCGCGTCGAGCGTGATCATGACCGGCTCCGACGGCAAGCCCATCCAGACCGGCGGCGCGCCCGCCCAGGGCCTGCCCTTCTACGAGGAGCCGGAGTCCGTCGGACCCGCCGCGGCGTTCACCGAGGGCAATCCGCCGCGCGGCCCCGATGAAGTCGCGGTCAACGCCACCGCCGCCGAGCGCGGCGGCGTCGGCGTCGGCGACCGCGTCACCGTGGTCACCGGTTCCGACCGTGCGGACGTCACCATTTCGGGCGTCTACGAGCTCGACGGGGACGTCGCCGGCTGGATGGGCGTCCTCTTCCCGCTGGACAAGTGGATGGAGTTGTACACCGACGGCGAGCACGTCGGCCGCGTCACGCTGGCCGCCGCCGACGGCGTTTCGCCGGAGGAGCTGCGCGATCGCGTCGCCGCCGCATTCCCCGACTTCGAGGTCGACACCGGCGCCGCGCTGGCCGAGCGAGACTCGGAGCAGATTTCGCAGGCGCTCGGGTTCGTCAACTACTTCCTCGTCGCCTTCGGCCTCATCGGCCTGCTGGTGGGCACGTTCATCATCTCCAACACCTTTTCCATGCTGGTGGCGCAGCGGACGAAGGAGTTCGCGCTGCTGCGCGCCCTCGGCGCCTCCCGCGGGCAGCTCACCGGATCCGTGGTCATGGAGGCCGTCATCGTCGGCCTCATCGGCTCGCTGCTGGGCGTCGCCGCCGGCTTCGGCCTGTCGCAACTGCTGTACGTGGCCATGGGCGCGTTCGGGTTCGAGATGCCGGGCAGCGGCCTAACCGCCACCCCGTCCGCGGTCATCGTCCCGTTGGCGGCCGGGTTGATCATCACGGTCCTCGCCGCCTGGGCCCCCGCGGCCCGCGCCGGCGCCATTCCCCCGGTGGAGGCGATGCGCTCCGGCGACCAGGCCTCCGACCCGAAGCTCCGCCGGCGCACGCTGGCCGGGGCGGCGCTGGCCGTCTTGGCCATCGGCCTCATCGGATGGGCGCTGCAGTGGGACGACGGCGGCACCGGTTCCCGCGCCCGCCTCGTCGGCTTCGGCGCGGTCGCGGCGGTCGCCGCGATTTGGATGGCCGGTCCCGCACTGTCGATTCCGCTGGTGGGCGGGCTCGGAAGGATCATCGGCGCGCCGTTCAAGGCCGTCGGCAAGCTCGCGTCGACCAACTCGCGCCGCAACCCGCGGCGCACCGCCGCCACCGCATTCGCCCTCACGCTCGGCCTCGCGCTCGTCGCCAGCGTCGGCATGCTGGGCTCGACGATGAAGGGCGTCATCGACGACTTCATGGACGAGAGCTTCTCCGCCGACTACGTGCTCAGCCCGCCGCTGATGGCGCACGTGGCCATGCCGGAGGGCGTGCGCGGCGCCGTCGCCGAGGTCGACGGCGTCACCGACACCGCCACCGTGTACCTCGGGGCCGTGCAGGTCATCGACGCGAACGATCCCGCGGCCATCGAGGCCGCGCAGGCGCAGATGGGCGGCGGGGCCACCGGACCGGGCGGCCCCGGCGGGCCCGGCGGCGGATCCTTCCTGGACGGCGATTACGGCCGCTGGTACTCGGCCGAGACCGTCGCCGGCTCCCTCGACCTGACCGCGCCGGACGCCGGCGCCGTCGTTTCCAAGTCGGTCGCCGGGGAACGCGGCTGGGATCTCGGCCACCCGATCGGCCTGGTGTCGCCGATGGGCGTGCTGCAGACGGAGGTCACCGGCATCCACTCCGACCTCGACGGCGAGGGCGGCATCACCCTGTCCCCGTCGATCCTCGACCGGGCGGGGGCGTCGCGCGCGATGCTCACCCCGATGCAGATCTTCGTCGGCGTCGAGGGCGGTGCCGCCGACGCCCGGGCCGCGGCGATCGAGGACGGCGCCGACCCCGCCGACCGCAACGACTACCTCGATGAACCGCGCGTCGAATCCTTCCGCGGCCCCCTCGAGGACGCGGTCTCGCCGTACCTTGTCGTGCAGGTCCAGGATCGCGAGGAGTTCGGCAGCGTCGCCACCGCCTCCATCGACGGCCTGCTGGGCATCGTCTACGCGCTGCTCGGGCTGGCGGTGGTCATCTCGATCCTCGGCATCGTCAACACGCTCGCGCTGTCGATCATCGAGCGCCGCCAGGAGATCGGCATGCTCCGCGCCGTGGGCATGCAGAGGGCCGACATCCGCCGGATGGTCCGCCTCGAATCAGTCCAGATCTCCATCTTCGGCGCCGTCGTCGGCGCGCTTTTGGGGCTTGGCCTCGGGTGGGCGCTTCTGACCGTGCTTGCCGACGAGGGCATAGGCACCATCGTCGTCCCGTGGGGTTTGATCGGCACCATGCTGCTCGGCGCGGCGATCGTGGGAGTGTTGGCCGCGGTATGGCCGGCAAGGCGCGCAGCCCAGACGCCGCCGTTGGCGGCCATCGCCGACGAATAAGGGCAAGGCAAATGCAAGGACCCGCCCCCGCCCATGTGAGCGGAGGCGGGTCTTTAGTTCGGACAACATGCGGGCGCGAAGCCGGAACTACCACTCGGCCCTGATGCAGGGCGAGACGATCCCGCAATGTGAAGGCACCGCCGACAGGCCCGAAAGAGGATCAGACCTGCACGGACGCTGCGTTGGCGGACTTGGCGTCATCGATTTCGACGCGGCGGATGCGCTTGCCCAGGATCACGAAGAACATGACGAACGCGATGGTCAGCAGGATATGGCCGAGGCCGGCCATGCCGGACCACATGGCGCCCCAAGCATCGCCGTTGCCCATCGTGTGCACGATGCCGTTGGCGAGCATGAAGCCGATGGTCCACGCCAACGCAACGTTGTGGACGATGAACCACGCGTTGAAGGACTTGTGGGCCGAGAGACGGAACAGCTTCTCCAGGGCCAAGACGATGAGGAAGAAGAACGTCCCCAACACCAGCAGGTGCGTGTGCAGCGTATTCAGCTGCGACTGCTCGACGGCATCGAAGAAGCGCGTCCACTCCCGGTAGAAGACGCCGGCAACGAGGCCGAGGCCGAGGTAGGTGGCGGCGGCATAGTAGATCTTTCGCATGCCTCCGACGATAGGCCGGTCGCCCCAGAAGATCGATTCACCTGCGGTTTTCACCCCGAAGCCGGGTCAATCGATAGTTGGGGGCCTGCCCTGATCGCCCCTGGAAATGCGAATGGAGCTGTTGTCGGTGCCGCACCCCACACAAGGGGCAACGACACCAACAACAGCTCCACACACAAACGACGAAGGCCGCCGCCCCATCCCCCAACGGGGACAAGGCGACGA
>NZ_DURI01000148.1 GCF_012837295.1 Corynebacterium sp.
ACCACCGCGACGGTGAGGATCGCCAGCGTCACCAGCACGGGATTCGCGCCCGCGCCGCCCCCTCCCCGGAAACGCCGAAGCGGCCGACGCGCGATTGCGCGGCGGCCGACGGCGGCGGATTCTGCGATCAATTGACGGTCAGGCCGGCCTCGTCGATGAGGGCGGCGGTCTCCTCGACCGTGCCGAGCTGCGACAGATCGACGTCGGGGACCTTCAGCGAATCCAGGGACGGGACGCCCTCAGGGCCCGCGACGCCCTCGACGAGCGGGTACTCGAAGGTCTCGTCGGCGAAGTACTTCTGGCCGGCGTCGGAAAGCAGGTACTCGATGAACTTCTTCGCGTCGTCCCGGTCCGCGGCACCGGTGAGGATGCCCGCGCCGGTGGCGTTGACCAGCCCGGCCAGGTCGCCGTCGGCGCCGAACTTCAGCTGGGCGCGCATGTTGTCGGCGCCCTGCTCGGCTGCCGCCGCGTACCAGTAGTAGTGGTTGATCAGGCCGATCTCGGCCTCGCCGGAGTTGACGGCCTCGAGGACGTCGCCGTTCTTCTCGTACGTCTTCGGCTCGTTGGCCGCGAGCTTCTCCAGCCACTCGCGGGTGGCGTCCTCGCCGTCGGTCACGCGCATCGCGGTGACGAAGGACAGGAAGGAGGCGTTGCCCGGGGCGACCGCGATCTTGCCCTTCCACTTCGGGTCGACCATCTCGGCGACGGTGGCCGGGGCGTCGGCCTCGTCCACGGCGTCCTTGTCGTAGGCCACCACGCGGGCGCGGCCGGTGACGCCGACCCACTTGCCGTCCTCGGAGGAGAACCCGGCGGGCACCTTCTCCATGAGGTCCTTCGGAACGTCGGCGAGCATGCCCTTGTCCTGCAGCAGGCCCAGCGCGCCGGCCTCCTGGGAGAAGAAGACGTGGGCCGGGGTGTTGTCGCCCTCGGTGAGCAGCAGCTGAGCCTGCTCGGCGGTCTTGCCGTAGCGGACCTCGGCGTCGACGCCGGTTTCCTTTTCGAAGTCCTCGATCAGCGGGGCGACCAGATCCTCGCTGCGGCCGGAATAGATGACCAGCGGGCCGTCGGCGGGCGACGAGCCCTGGCCGGCGGCGCCGTTGTCTTCGTCCGTGCCGCAGGCGACCAAGCCGGCGGCGAGACCGCAGACCGCGACTGCGGCGGCGGCCAGGCGCGTGGTGAAGCGCATCAATGAACCTCTTTTACGGTGTCGGTGGTGGATCAGCCTTGATCGCCGATCAACGAACGGACGTAAGGCTAACCTGGCCCACGGCGATCTGCCAAGGGTTACTTTTTGCAATCACACGCCCAGTATGGGCAATCCATCCCAGGGTACCCTGACCTCACCAAATGCCCCAAAACCATTGCCCTTCACGTGCAAAAATGCGGAAACCCCCGCCTTCCGCGGGGGAAGTCGGGGGTGGTCCGGTGCGGGAAGGCCTAGAGAATGTCGCCCGGTTTGTAGGCGGCCGCCTCCGGGTGCTCGTCGACGAGCGCGTTCACCCGGGCGACCACATGGTCGACTTGGGACTCCGCCGCGCCGATGAAAGCGTGGCGGTCGGCGAGGGCGGCGCGCAGGCCCTCCTCGTCGAGCGGGATGCGCGTGTCGGCGGCCAGGCGCTCGACCAACGACTGCTCCGCGCCCTTCTCGCGCATGTCCAGTGCGGAACCGACGGCGTGCTCCTTGATCACCTCGTGGGCCTCCTCGCGGCCGACGCCAGCGCGCACGCAGGCCATGAGCACCTTCGTGGAGGCCAGGAACGGCAGGTAGCGCTCCAGCTCACGGTCGATCATGGCCGGGAACGCGCCGAACTCGTCGAGGACGGTCAGGAACGTCTCGAACATGCCGTCCATGGCGAAGAACGCGTCCGGCAGCGCCACGCGGCGGACCACGGAGCAGGACACGTCGCCCTCGTTCCACTGGTTGCCGGCGAGCTCGGAGAGCATGGTCATGTAGCCGCGCAGGATGACCTGGAAGCCGGTGACGCGCTCGCAGGAGCGGGCGTTCATCTTGTGCGGCATCGCCGAAGAACCGACCTGGCCTTCCTTGAAGCCCTCGGTGACGATCTCGTTGCCCGCCATCAGCCGGATCGTGGTGGCCAGCGACGACGGACCGGCGCCCAGCTCGACCAGCGCGGACAGCGCGTCGAAATCGAGGGTGCGCGGGTAGACCTGGCCGACCGAGTCGAAGACGCGGGTGAAGCCGAGGCCCTCGGCGATCTCGGTCTCCAGCGAGGCCAGCGCGGCCTCGTCGCCGTCGAGGAGGTCGAGCATGTCCTGGGCGGTGCCCATCGGGCCCTTGATGCCGCGCAGCGGGTAGCGGTCGATGAGGTTCTCCACGCGCTCGATGCCCAGCAGCATCTCGTCGGCCGCCGAGGCGAAGCGCTTGCCCAGCGTGGTCGCCTGCGCGGCGACGTTGTGGGACCGGCCGGCCATGACCAGCGACTGGTACGCGGCGGCCTTCTCCGCGGTGCGGGCGACGACGGCGACGGCCTTGTCGCGCACCGCCTGCAGCGACTGGAGGATCTGCAGCTGCTCAACGTTTTCCGTCAGGTCGCGGCTGGTCATGCCCTTGTGGATGTGCTCGGTGCCGGCCAGCGCGCAGAACTCCTCGATGCGGGCCTTGACGTCGTGGCGCGTGACACGCTCGCGCTCGGCGATCGAATCCAGGTCGACCTGGTCGATGACGGCCTCGTACTTCTCGACGGTGCCCTCCGGCACCTCGATGCCGCGCGCCGCCTGCGCCTTCAGCACGGCGACCCACAGCCGCCGCTCCAGGATGATCTTGTGCTCGGGGCTCCACAGTTCCGCGAGTTCCGCGGACGCGTAGCGGTTTGCCAGGACGTTTGCGATCTTCTTCTTGTTGGCCACGAACCCAAGTATTCCACGTGGCCCGGATCGGGTGGCCCCGGGTTCGGATCACCCGATTCAGTTCACCCGGTCACCTCCGCGCGGCGAACTCCTCCAGCGCCTCGACGGGCCCGGCGGCGATGA
>NZ_DURI01000149.1 GCF_012837295.1 Corynebacterium sp.
CGGGCGCGGCCCTTGTTGCGGCGGGCGGCGACCACGGCGCGGCCCGAACGGGTGCGCATGCGGGTACGGAAGCCGTGCACGCGGGCACGACGGCGGTTATTCGGCTGGAACGTCCGCTTCGACACGGGTGACACTCCTTGGTTTCAGGGGCCGGGGCGCAGGTGACCGCGCGACCGGCCCGAACGATTGTTTTCACACCCTTCGCGGAAACCGGCCGGCATGAGCCGGACGTTGCCGTCGACGGGCCCGCGAGGCGCAGAACCCGACGGTGCCGGGACCCGCGCAGTGCGGTGAACACATCGGCGACCCAGGGGGCACCCGGGGTCGCGGATATGACAGACCCGATCAGGCTACGTGGAGCGGGGCGGCGAATACAAATCCGGCGGCCCCCGGCGCGTCGCGGCGAGCGAGGGCGACACGCGGCCCGACCTGTGGTGATGCTGAACGGAAGGCATGAACTCACAAGCACCTCCGGAGGTGCAACTGTGGATAACTGTCGTCACATGAGTAACACGCGACCTGCATGTTCGTTGCATTACCGCAGGTCAGCTACGAATGGCGGGCCAAATCAATCGCCGCCGCAACGTGTGGATAGACTGTTGGGAAATCAACGGCGCGGAACTTTCCACAGCTGTGCATGAACGTGTGGAAGCCCTGGCCATCGCCCCGATGCCATGTGGAGAAATTTCCCACAAGCGAAACCCTCCCCGACTCCACCGTCCGCCCGGGATGGCGCCATCCCCGCCACCCGCGCGACCCCTCGCCGATCGACCCCGGCGGGTTATCCTGACCGTCCGACCGAAACCCGAAGGACCACGCGTTGACCACTCCCAGCCGAGACTTCCACGACACCTGGCTCCAGGTGATCGACATGCTCATCGCGGGAACGGACGTACGCGACGGCGAACCGCAGCCTCTGCCCATCCAGCACAAGGCGTTGCTGCGCTCGGTGCAACCCGTCGGGCAGGTCAACGGCTTCGTTCTGCTGGCCACGGGCAGCGAAATGGTGCAGACGCTGGTCAAGGAAGAGCTCTCCGAGCGCATTGAGCGCGCCCTCGAGGCGATCACCGGTTCCGCCCAGCAAGTCGTGGTCACCATCTCGGAGGAATCCGGGCACGACGACCAGGCGGGGCATCCCGGGACGGGCCAGGCGGGGACCGGACACGCCGGACACGCAGGCGCTCCCCGGCACACCGTGGCCGGCCGCGAATCCCCCCAGCCCGCGCAGCCTTCCCAGCCTTCTCGGCACGCCCAGCCCGGTCAGGCCACACAGTCCGGGCATCCGGACCACCGCCGCCACCAGGATGCCGGCTCCTGGCGCACCCTCGAATTCGAGCGCGACGCCCGCGAGACCGCGGAGTTCGGCGAACCGGCGCCGCAGAACACCGGGCACGGGTCCGCGTCCCCCGCGCAGCGCCAGCCCATGCAGCCGCAGCCCCCGCAGAACCCCGCGACGCAGGGCACGGCGGCCGACCTGTTCGGCCGCGGCAAGTACCCGCTGCACGACATCGGCGATCCGATGGGCCAGCCGGTGGAGGAACCGACGCTCAACCCGAAGTACACCTTCGAAACCTTCGTCATCGGACCCCAGAACCGTTTCGCCGCGGCCGCGGCCGCCGCCGTCGCGGAGCAGCCGGCGCGCGCCTACAATCCGCTGTTCATCTCGGGCGGCTCCGGCCTGGGCAAGACGCACCTGCTCCACGCCATCGGCCATTACGCCACCGCGCTCGATCCGAAGCTGCGCGTGCGCTACGTGTCCTCGGAGGAGTTCACCAACGACTTCATCAACTCGGTGCGCGACGACGCCCAGGAAAGCTTCAAGCGCCGCTACCGCGATCTGGACATCCTCATCGTCGACGACATCCAGTTCCTGGAGGGCAAGGAAGGCACCCAGGAGGAGTTCTTCCACACGTTCAATGCCCTCCACCAGGCGGATCGCCAGATCGTGCTGTCCTCGGACCGTCCGCCGCGCGAGCTGAAGACGCTGGAGGAGCGCCTGCGCACCCGCTTCGAGTGGGGCCTGACGCCGGACCTGCAGCTGCCGGACCTGGAGACGCGGATCGCCATTTTGTCGAAGAAGGCCCAGCTCGACCGCCTCAACGTCCCGCACGACGTCCTGCAGTTCATCGCCGAGCACACCGCGTCGTCGATCCGCGAGCTGGAGGGCCGCCTGCTCCAGGTCACCGCCCAGGCGTCGCTGCTGAAGATGCCGGTGTCGCTGCAGCTCGCGGAGGAAATCATCGGCTCGGACAGCGCCGAGGTCGAGATCACCCCGGACATCATCATTTCGGCGACCGCCGAGTTCTACGGCCTCACGGTCGCCGACCTGACCGGCCCCGGCAAGACCCGGCCGGTGTCCCACGCGCGGCAGGTGGCCATGTACCTGACTAGGTCGCTCATCGACATCTCGCTGCCGGCCATCGGCAAGGTCTTCGGCAACCGCGACCACTCGACGGTCCTGTACGCCCACCGGAAGATCCAGAAGGAAATCTCCGACAAGCGGGCCACGAAGGATCAGGTCAACGACCTGACCACGCGCATCCGCGAGCGTTCCCGGGCCATCGGCTGAGCCACCGGCCGCGTCGCGCTTGACGACGGCCACCGAAGCGGCGACGCCCGAAACGACGGAAGTCGCCCGATTCCTTACTTAATGCGTGTAATTACGTCTATGTAATTTGGAGACTCGGGTCACACCGATCCTGTGGTCAACCAGCGGTTTTCGGTTCACGGAACTGTGGATGACGCGTGGTCATCTGTGGATGAATCCCGAACTCGCGGATTTATCCACAATCGGGGCGATTCATCCACAGATCCATCAACCCCCCGTCAACATCGGGATCTCCACGACGACCAGCGGCAGCGGCGTGAACTCACAGGATTCACAGCACCTACTGCTTCCCCCAACGATGAATCTCAATCAACGTCCGATGAAAAGGGGCCTGTCGACGAACGCCGCCACGAGAGCCGGCGAATGACAGGAGCTGCGAGGCCGCCGCCGACGGAGCGGCGAAACTGGGTTAAGGTTGTGGTTCGAGGAAAGACCGGCGAAGGCCGGGCCGCCCGCAATCGCGGCCGGACCACAATTTCGTGACACTCATGGAGGGACGATGGAGCAGACGGACGTGCGTCTCCGCGCCGCCAAGGACGATCTCGCTGATGCGGTGGCGTGGGTTGCCCGCAGTCTGCCGACCCGCCCGACCCAGCCGATTCTCCGGGGCATGGTGTTCGTCGCCGGCGACGAGGGTCTTGAGATCGCCGGCTACGACTACGAGGTTTCGACGCAGATCCGCATCGCCGCGGAAATCTCCGAAACCGGTCGTTTCGCGGTCAACGGCAAGCTCGTCTCGGACATCGTGTCCAAGCTGCCCAACAAGCCGATCGACATGCACTACGACGGCACGAAGGTGCTGGTCACCTGCGGTAAGTCGCGCTTCGAGCTGCCGGCGATGACTCTGGAGGACTACCCGGCTCTGCCGTCGGTCCCGGCCGCGACCGGCACCATCGATCCGCAGCTGTTCACCGAGGCGATCGGCCAGGTGGCCGTGGCCGCCGGCCGCGACGAAACGCTGCCCATGCTCACCGGCATCCGCATGGAGACCGAGGGCAACATGGTCACCATGGCCGCCACGGACCGTTTCCGCCTGGCGGTGCGCACCTTCGAATGGAATCAGATCCCGGAGGGCAACGCCGAACTGCTCATCCCGGCCAAGACGCTGGCGGACACCGCCCGTTCGCTCGACGCCGGCTCCAGCGAGCCGGTCACCCTGGCTTTCGGCGACGGTTCCGATGGCCGTGCCGTCGGCGCCGATGGCCTGCTGGGCATTCTGGCCGACCCGCGCCGCACCACCACGCGGTTGCTCGACGCCGAATTCCCGAAGTTCCGGCCGCTGCTGCCCAAGCAGCATTCGTCGTTGGCGTCGGTGCGCATCGATCCGCTGCGCGAGGCCATCCGCCGCGTCTCCCTGGTCGCCGATCGCGGTGCCCAGATTCGCATGGACTTCTCGGAGGGCCAGGTCGTCCTGTCCGCCCACGGCGACGAGGCCGGCCGCGCCGAGGAAGTCCTGGAGTGCGCGTTCGTCGGTGAGCCGCTGCTCATCGCGTTCAACCCGGGCTACCTGGCCGATGGCCTGTCGGCGATCCACACCGATCGCGTGGTCATGGGCTTCACCCAGCCGTCGCGTCCCGCGGTGCTCATCCCCGAGCCGGACGAGCTGCCGGAGGCCGGCGAGGACGGCATGTTCCCGAACCCGGAGACGGAATTCACGTATCTGCTGATGCCCGTCCGCCTTCCGGGCTGACCGGCCGCTTTCCGGCGGAAGGGAAGCGGGGCAGCGTCCCCGCGGTGCCGACATGTATCTGCGTTCGCTGAGCCTGCGCGACTTCCGGTCGTGGCCGGAGCTCAATCTCGAGCTCGAGCCGGGAATCACCGTGTTCACCGGGCGCAACGGGTACGGCAAGACCAACATCGTCGAAGCCGTCGGCTACCTGTCCACGCTGTCGTCGCATCGCGTATCCACCGATGCGCCGCTGGTCAGGTCGGGCGCGGAGTCCGCGCGGGTGTCGGCGACGGCGGTCAACGACGGCCGCGAGCTGACCGCGCATTTGCTGATCAACCCGCACCGCGCCAACCAGGCGCAGCTCAATCGCACCCGCCTGCGCAGCCCCCGCGAACTGCTGGGCACCGTGCGTTCGGTGTTCTTCGCGCCGGAGGATCTGGAACTGGTCAAGGGCGAGCCGGCGCAGCGCCGCCGATACCTGGATAATCTCCTCGCGGTCCGTCGCCCGCGCATGGCCGGCGCCCGATTGGAATACGAACGGATCCTGCGCCAGCGCAATGCGCTGCTCAAAACCGCCGGCGGGTCGTTGCGCCGGGGGTATTCCTCGTCGGAGGGCCAGGCGGCGCTGGCCACGCTGGACACCTGGGACGCGCAATTGGCGCACGTCGGCGCGATCATCACGGCGGCCCGGATCGCGCTGGTCCGGGACCTCGGACCACGCGTCATCGAGGCGTACGCCACCCTTGCCCCGTCCTCGCGACCGGCGAACGTCGAATACCGCACGAAGCTGCCCGTCGACGAGCTTCCGGATGACCCGGAGGTCATCGAGGCGCTGCTGCTCACCGAGCTCGGCGCCCGCCGCAATCGCGAAATCGAGCGAGGCCTCAGCCTGGTCGGGCCCCATCGCGACGATCTGCAGCTCAATCTCGGCACCGACGCCGCGAAGGGGTTCGCCAGTCACGGCGAGACCTGGTCTTTCGCGTTGTCGCTGCGGTTGGCGTCCTACCTCATGCTCCGCGAGGAGGGCCCGGATCCGATCCTCGTCCTCGACGACGTCTTCGCCGAGCTCGACCGGCATCGCCGCGAGGCGCTGGTCGGCATCGCGACCCGCGCCGAGCAGGTGTTGATCACCTCGGCGGTCGGCGAGGAGTTGCCGGATGGGCTTGACGACGCCCCGCGCGTAACCACGCACGTCGTCACCGTCGAAGACGTCGATTCGGGACGGATCTCGGTGCTCGACGCCCAAGAAGATGCGGCGGACGACGCTCCGGAGGATGCCGAGGGCAAGGACGAGGAGGTGGCGTCCGATGACCGATGACGCGGCACCCGATCTCGTCGGCGACGTCTTCGAGCGCATGCGGTCCACGGCGAAGACCGGCGGCAAGAACCCGCCATCACTGCAGCGCCCTCCCCGCAAGAACTCGGGATTCACGCTGGAGGCGGGTCCGCGCGTCGTCAAGCGAAACGAAGACGGCGAAGTCGCGGGCGACGGAACCGATGCCGTGCCGGTGGTCCGCGATCGGGCGGGCACCCGCATCCCTCAACGCCTGCTTTACCGGGACGGCATCCGCATCCGTCGGCGCCGCGACCGCAGCCCGCTCGCATTCGGCGCGATTCTCGCTGGTCAGGCCAATGAACGAGGATGGCAGCGGAACATCGCCAACGGCATCATCATGTCGAAATGGCCGGAGATCGTCGGCGACGTCATCGCAGATCATGCCGAGGTCGTGGAGTTCAAGGAGGGCACGCTCGTCGTGCAGTGCGCGTCGAGCACGTGGGCGACGCAGCTGCGGCTGGCGCAATCGCAGATC
>NZ_DURI01000150.1 GCF_012837295.1 Corynebacterium sp.
ACACCCGCATCCCGGGCGTTTTCGATGACGTCTATGACTCGCAGAAGCAGGAGTTCAACGTCAAACTCGGTGACGAGTTGCGCGTGCGCACGGAGGCGTCGGGAAGCAAGTGGCTCGTGTACAAGGCGACCGATTTCCACTCGCCGACGAAGGAGGACCTCGCCGTCGACGACGCCGTCTGGGGCACCGAGCCGACGCCCGGCCGATTGTTGCTGCTCACATGTCTCCGCGCCGTCGAACCGGACGCGCCTGCCTTGCATAATGCGGTGGTTGGCTACCAGTTCGATCGCGTCGAGGACAGTGACGGGATGAGCTGACGGGATGAGCTGGACCGTCAGGCCTCGTCGGGCCGGTTTTCCTTCTTCCACGTGCGGAATCCCTCTTCGGTGCGGCCGACGCGCCAGTACCCGGAGATCGAGGCCCCGCGAACCTGGATGCCGGCGTCCTTCAGCATCGGTCGGATGCGTTTCATCACCGCGTTCGCTTCGCCGTGGACGAAGACCTGGACGCCGGCCGGATCGAAGCCCGTCCGGGACTCGAGCTTTCCGACGACCGCCGTGGTCATCTCGACCAGCGCATCTCCGGGAGCCGCGTCGGGGCCCGAGGCCGGGGTCACGTGCGTGATCGATGCGCCGGGATGATTGTCGATGAGGTCGACGTCCGCGTAGTCGGGCGCCTCGACCACGACATCGGCGATCGCATCGTCGGGCAGGGCCTTGACCGCAGCGGCGATCGCCGGAATCGCGGTGGCGTCACCGCAGATCAGATGGCGGACGGCCGAGGGGTCGGGGGAGTAGGCGCCACCGGGGCCGCGGGCTTCGATGACATCGCCGGGGCGAGCGGAGAGGGCCCATCGGCAGGCGATGCCCACGGCGGATGCGTCGGACGTCGAATCTCCGGAGTCTTGGTTCTCACCGGATGCTGCCGGCTCGAGATCGCCGTGCAACGCGAAGTCGATCGCCAGCGAAGCGTCGTCCTCGTCGACCGAGTGCACGGTGTAGGTGCGCATCGTCGGAGGAGCAGCGGAAGCGTCGTCGGTGCCTTCGGCGCTGTCGGTGCCGGCGGTGCGGGAGTTGGTGGGAGTCGGGTCGGCGAAGAGCAGCTTCACGTACGCGTCGGTGTTCGGGCTCTCGACGAAGGGCGTGATGTCCGAGACTTCGAAGCGCACCCGTTGGATGGTCGGGGAGACCCGGTCGGATGCGGTGACGGTGAACGTGGAAGTGATTCGAGCCATAAAGGAACCATAGCCTAACCTTGCTCGTTGAGAATGGGGTGATTGCAATGGGATCGCCAAAAGGGGATGGCTAGAACGGGATTGAGGGGTCCGGCCCCAGCGGCGCCGGTGGTACCGGCACCATCGACCCGTCCACATCAAGGCTTGCCCTGCGGCACGTCGGCCCCTCGCTTCCCCAGCGCCAGACCCCTCCCGCCGGCACCGACTGCCGCGACCACAACTCGTCGTCGACCGTCGGCCACCCATCATCGGCGGCGTCGGCCAGCGCCCTCGCCTCCGCCGCGGTGTCCGGGTCGGCGGAGTTCAGCGGCCCGGCGATGAACTCCGCCAGATCCTCCTCGTACCGCCTGGTCTCCCTCGCGTGCTTGCGCAGCGCCGCATCGATCTCCGCCCGCCTCAACACCTCGGCTGCATCGGCTTGGGCACGCAGCTTTTCTTCGTTGTCCCGGTGGATCGTCGACGCCACCCTGGTTGCCCGCTGATCGAAGGTCTGCCGCTTCACATGCGCGATCGGACCATGCGGAACCGTCGTGGCAAATGCTGCGCCGGTGTGATCGACCCACGTCACCGACCCATCGTCATGCATGACTGCGCGCCAGTGCTTGCTGGTCTTGAGGTTGTGGTGGTGCTGACACAGGCACTGCAAATTCCATGTGGCCGTCACGCCGAGATTGTTCTCGCCATCGCCGGCGATGAACGCCGTGC
>NZ_DURI01000151.1 GCF_012837295.1 Corynebacterium sp.
CCGCGGACTAGTCGCGCAGGTCCTCGTAGAGGATGGAGGAGACGTAGCGCTCGCCGAAGTCGGGGATGATGACCACGATGGTCTTGCCCTCGGCCTCGGGGCGGGCGGCGACCTCGAGGGCGGCCTTCACGTTGGCGCCGGCCGAGATGCCGCCGAGGATGCCCTCCTTGGCGGCGAGCTCGCGGGAGGTGCGGATCGCGTCATCGTTGGTGGAGGTGATGACCTCGTCGAGCAGCTCGCGGTCCAGGACCTCCGGGATGAAGTTGGCGCCGATGCCCTGGATCTTGTGCGGGCCGGCCTTGCCCTCGGTGAGCAGCGGGGAATCGGACGGCTCGACCGCGACGAGCTTGACGTCCGGGTTGTGCTTCTTCAGCGTGCGGCCGGCGCCCGTGATGGTGCCGCCGGTGCCGATGCCGGCCACGAGGTAATCGACGTTGCCGTCGGTGTCGGCCCAGATCTCCTCGCCGGTCGTCGCGGCGTGGACCTCCGGGTTGGCCTTGTTCGCGAACTGCGAGGCCAGGATGGCGTTGTCGGTGTTCTCGACGATCTCGTTCGCCTTGTTCACCGCGCCCTTCATGCCCTCGGAGCCCGGGGTGAGCACCAGCTCGGCGCCGAACGCGCGCAGCACGACGCGGCGCTCCTGGCTCATGGTGTCGGGCATGGTGAGGATGACCTTGTACCCGCGGGCGGCGCCGACCAGCGCCAGGGCGATGCCGGTGTTGCCCGACGTGCCCTCCACGATGGTGCCGCCCGGCTTCAGCTCGCCGGAGGCCTCGGCGGCGTCGATGATCGCCTTGCCGATGCGGTCCTTGACGCTGTTGGCCGGGTTGTAGAACTCCAGTTTCGCGACGACCGTGCCGGGCAGGCCCTCGGTGATGCGGTTGAGCTTGACCAGCGGGGTGCCGCCGATCAGGTCGGTGATGTTGTCGTGGATGGTCATCCAGTCGGGTCCTTTCTCGTTTCCTTCGTCGGTCGGCGAGTCTACGCGCGGACGCCGTTTTTGTACAGACAGGTTCGTCTAGTTTGCGTTCGGGTGCACCTGCCGCGGCGTGACCAGGGGGAGTGGCTGCCCCCGGAAGATTGATCGGTGGAGCGGCGGTTTAAGATAGGCCCTGATCTTCGGTGGACGGGAACGCCCTGCAAATGGGCGGCGGCCCTCGCCACTGTGATCGGGGTGACCCCGGGCCGGCACACGCCACCGGATCGCCCCGCGGCCGATGGAAAGGCCACGGGCGATGCGGGAAGGCGCCGGACCGGACGCCGCGCCGTCGTCGACGGTGCGGCTGCCCCGTCAGCCAGGAGACCGGCCGGGGATCGCCCCGGCGCCGTGCGGCGTCGGGCGGTACTGTGCGCCATCCGCGAGGTGACGGGGGCGCGTGAGGAAAAATTCACATGCATATCGCAGAGGGCTTCCTGCCCGTCGGCCATGCGGTGGGATGGACGGTGGCCGCGGCCCCGTTCGTCGTCCACGGCGCATGGCGAGTCAACACGCTGCTCAAGGAGAAGCCGGGCACCGGCCTGCTCCTGGGCGCGGCCGGCGCATTCACGTTCGTGCTGTCGGCCCTGAAAATCCCGTCGGTGACCGGCTCGACGTCGCACCCCACGGGAACCGGCCTGGGCACGGTGCTGTTCCGGCCCCCGGTGATGGCCGTATTGGCCTCCATAGTCCTGCTCTTCCAGGCTCTGCTGCTGGCCCACGGCGGCATCACCACGCTCGGCGCGAACGTCTTTTCCATGGGCATCGTCGGCCCGTGGGTCGCGTGGGGCGGGTACGTCCTGACCCGCAAACTGGGCGGGGGACTGCTGCCGGCGGTGTTCGTCGCGGCGTTCCTGGCGGACCTGTCCACGTACGTGGTCACCGCCACCCAGCTGGCGTTGGCGCATCCGGCGGACCCGGGCGGGTTCGGCGGCGCGCTGGCGACGTTCCTGTCGCTGTTCGCCATCACCCAGATCCCGCTGGCCGTCATCGAGGCGCTGCTGACGGTGCTGGTGGTCAAGGCCCTGCGCACGGTCGCGGAGAAGGAGCTCTTCTCCCTGGGCGTGCTCAAGAAGAAGGAGCTTTCCGACGTCTCGATCGCCGCGGAGGTCGCCTCCGACGAGCGCCTGTCCGACGGCTCCGCCACCGCCGAATCCGAGATGCCCGAGACGAAGGAGGCCGTGCGATGACCGCTTCGGTGAACGACGACGACAAGGTCCGCGAGGCGGACGACGCCACCCACGTGCCCCCGAAGCGTTCCGGGGCCGGCACGACCTTCGGCATCATCGTCCTGGTGATCGTCATCGCGGTGTTCCCCATGTTCTTCAACCTGGGCGACGCCGACGAGGAGGAGCCCTTCGGCGGCGCCGACGGCGCTGCCACCGAGGTGATCGAGGAGGAGAACCCCGGTTACGAGCCGTGGTTCGAGCCGATCATCGGCGAACTGCCGGGCGAGGTGGAGTCCGGCATCTTCGCGCTCCAGGCGGGCTTGGGCGCGGGCGTGCTCGGCTACGCGCTGGGCTTCTACCGCGGGCGGGGCAAGGGGCGGGAGGGCTCCTAGCGTGAACGCCCTCGAAGCTGCGGCGGCCCGCAACCGGTGGGCGCGGCGCAACGTCGGCGAGAAGGCGCTGCTGTGCGGCGGCCTCCTGTTGCTGGCGATTTCACTGCCGCCGTGGCCGGCGGCCGCGCTGATCATCGCCGCGGTGTCGATTGCGGCCGTCGTCGCGCGCGTGCCCGCGGGGCTGTTCCTGGCACTGTGGTCGGCGCCCGCCGCGTTCGTCGCGGTGGGCATCCTGCCGCTGCTGTTCTCCGTCACCCTGGACGGACTGGTCTGGTCTCCGACGGGGCCGCGGCGGGCGGCGGAGGTCGTCGCCCGCGCGACGGCGGCCATCGGCTGCACGATGCTCTTCACCGTGACCACCCCGCTGTCCGAGGTCCTCGCCTGGGCGGCCCGCTCGGGCATCCCGCGCACGCTGATGCATCTGGCGGAATTGATCTACCGGATGATCGGCACGCTGGCGGGCACGGCGAAGATGATGCACGAGGCGCAGGCCCAGCGTCTGGGGCACG
>NZ_DURI01000152.1 GCF_012837295.1 Corynebacterium sp.
GAACTCCGCGGCGGCCAGGCGGGCAGCACGCGGGTCGCCGTCCCACGCGGCGGACAGCGCGCGGCGCGCCAAGTCTGCGAGGTCTCTGCCATCGGTGCTGGACATGCGGACGATTGTCGCGGATCGGGCGGCAACTTCGCAACGGAACGATAAAGACGAGGGGGAGGGGCGGGTGACGCCGCGGGCCGCTCCCGGGGCGGTCCCGGCCGCGAACTATGATGAATGCCGTCCCAGACCATGCACCCGAGCACATCTTCGAAAGGTGGCGTCTGCCCCGATGCTGTCCACCATTGACCTGCGCGGTCGCGTCCCCTCCACCGCCGAACTGCGCCGGGCTCTGCCCCGCGGCGCAGCCGACGTCGATTCGATGCTGCCGACCGTCCGCCCCGTCGTCGAGGACGTCGCGGCCAACGGCGCCGAGGCGGCGATGCGCTACTCGGAGAAGTTCGACCGCGTGCGGCCGGACTCGCTGGTCGTCCCGGCCGAGGTCATCGCAGACGCGCTGGCGGGGCTCGACGCCGACGTGCGCGCCGCCCTGGAGGAGTCCATCGGGCGCATCCGGAAGTTCCACGAGGCGCAGAAGCCCTCCGACGTCTCCGTCGACGTCGTGCCCGGCGGCGTCGTCAAGGAAAAGTGGATCCCGATCCGCCGAGTCGGCCTGTACGTGCCCGGCGGCAACGCCGTGTACCCGTCGTCCGTGCTCATGAACGTCATCCCGGCGCTGGCCGCCGGCGTGGAGTCGCTCGTCGTCGCCTCGCCGCCGCAGGCCGATTTCGGCGGCTGGCCGCACCCGACGATCCTCGCGGCGTGCGCGCTGCTCGGCGTCGGCGAGGTGTGGGCCGTCGGCGGCGGGCAGGCCGTGGCGCTGCTGTCCTACGGCGACGAGGCAGAGGACCTGGAGCCGGTGGACATGGTCACCGGGCCGGGCAACATCTTCGTCACCGCCGCCAAGCGCCTGTGCCGCTCGGTCGTCGGCATCGACTCCGAGGCCGGCCCGACGGAGATCGCCATCCTCGCCGACGCCACCGCCGACCCGGTGGCCGTGGCCTACGACCTGATTTCGCAGGCCGAGCACGACGTCATGGCGGCGTCGGTGCTCATCACCGATTCGGTCGAGCTGGCCGAGGCCGTCGACCGCGAGGTGGCGGCCCGCTACGGCGTGACCCTCAACGCCGACCGCGTCAAGGAGGCGCTCGAGGGCCCGCAGTCCGGCATCGTCCTCGTCGACGACATGGACGTCGGCCTGAAGGTCGCCGACGCCTACGCCGCCGAGCACCTCGAGGTGCACACCGCCGACGCCGCGGCGCTGGCCGACCGCGTGACCAACGCCGGGGCGATCTTCGTCGGCAACTTCTCGCCGGTGCCGCTGGGCGATTACTCGGCGGGCTCCAACCACGTGTTGCCCACCTCGGGCACGGCCCGCCATTCGTCGGGTCTGTCCACGCACACGTTCCTCAAGGCCGTCCACGTGGTCGAATACGACGAGGCCGCGCTCAAGGGCGTTGCGGATACGGTGGTGGCGCTGGCCGACGCCGAGCGTCTGCCCGCCCACGGCGAGGCCATCCGCGCCCGCTTCGAGGACCTGTCCATCCGGGAGGAGAACCGATGAAGGACACCGGCATCACCCTGGCCGACCTGCCGCTGCGCGACGAGCTGCGCGGCGAGGAGGCCTACGGCGCCCCGCAGCTGAACGTCGACGTCCGGCTGAACACCAACGAGAACCCGTTCCCGCCGTCGGATGCGCTCATCGACGAGCTCGTCGGCGAGATCGGCAAGGTCGCCTCTGACCTCAACCGCTACCCGGAGCGCGACGCCGTGGTCCTGCGCCGCGCGCTGGCCGATTACGTCACCGGGCGCACGGGCGTCGAGGTCGGCGAGGCCAACCTGTGGGCCGCGAACGGTTCCAACGAGATCCTCCAGCAGCTGCTGCAGGCTTTCGGCGGTCCGGGCCGCACGGCCATGGGCTTTACGCCGAGCTACTCCATGCACCCGATCCTGTCGGCGGGCACGCAGACGGAGTTCCTTGCCATCCCGCGCGATCCGGTGACCTTCGACATCGACATGGAGGCGGCGCTGGCGGCGATCCAGGCCCACCGGCCGGACGTCATTTTCGTGACGTCGCCGAACAACCCGACCGGCAATCTCACGCCGACCGCGGACCTGCGCGCGATCCTCGACGCCGCCCCGGGCATCGTCATCGTCGACGAGGCCTACGCGGAGTTCACCGATGAACCCTCCGCCGTCGCGCTCATCGCCGAGTACCCCGCGAAAATCGTGGTCAGCCGCACGATGAGCAAGGCGTTCGACTTCGCCGGCGGGCGCCTGGGCTACTTCGTCGCGGACCCGGCCTTCGTCGACGCGGTGATGCTGGTGCGCCTGCCGTACCACCTGTCCACGCTGACGCAGGCTGCGGCGACCGTCGCGCTGCGCCACGCGGACGAGACGCTGGGGACCGTGGCAAAGCTCGCCGACGAGCGCGACCGGGTCGTCGCCCGCCTCGAGGAGCTGGGGTACGACGTCATCGAGTCGCATTCCAATTTCGTGTTCTTCGGGCTTTTCGACGACGCCGCGCGGGCATGGGCCGATTTCCTCGATCGCGGCGTTCTCATCCGCGACGTCGGGGTGCCCGGCCGCCTGCGCGCCACCATCGGCCTGCCCACCGAAAACGACGCCCTGCTCGAGGCCGCCGAAGGCGTCATCGCTTCCGGGGCCACCGCCACCGCCACCGGCACCGCCGCCGACGAACTGGAGAAGTGACCATGACCGATCCCACCCACCGCGAGAATCGCCGCGTCGGCACCATCGAGCGGGCCACCCGCGAGTCGTCGATCGTGTGCACGGTCGACCTCGACGGCACCGGCCAGGCCGACATCGACACGGGCCTGCCGTTCTTCGACCACATGCTCACCGCCCTGACCGCCCACGGCAGCTTCGACATCAAGCTCCATGCGAACGGCGACACCCAGGTCGACGCCCACCACACCGTCGAGGACACCGGCATCGTGCTGGGCCAGGCGTTCGCGGAGGCGCTGGGCGACAAGTCCGGCATCCGCCGCTTCGCCGACGCCTACATCCCCATGGACGAGACGCTGGCGCACGCCATCGTGGACGTGTCGGGCCGCCCGTACTTCGTCATCACCGGCGAGCCGGAGCAGATGCTCACCGCCGTCGTCGGCGGCCACTACGCCACGGTGATCAACGAGCACTTCTTCGAGTCCTTCGCGCTCAATGCCCGGATTGCCCTTCACGTTCGCTGCCTGTACGGTCGCGATCCGCACCACATCACCGAGGCCGAGTACAAGGCCGTCGCCCGCGCGCTGCGCGCCGCGTGCGAGCCCGATCCCCGCGTCACCGGCATCCCCTCCACGAAGGGCACCCTGTGAGCGCGGCGGACTTTCCCACGATCTTCCTGTTCATCGTCGCGGGCGTGCTCGTCGGCGGCGCCTGGTCGGCGTATCAGGCCGGGTCTAGGTTCGGCACGATCGTGCTGGGCTTGCTCGCGGTGCTGGCGACGGCCGGCGCGGTCCTCTGGTTGATGGGCGAGATGAACTGACGACGATGGAATGACACGAGGCACCGGCCACCGCCGGTGATGGACGCCGGCTCGGGCCGGAGAAGCGGAGATGTGCGGACGTGACCGAGCGGGTGGATCCGGTGCAGGTGGATTCCATGTGGAAGGCTCCCGGGCTCATCCCCACCCTGGTGGCGGTGCTGGCGGCGTTCGGCGGCTGGTCGCTGCTGCTGCCGGTCATCCCGCAGGCCATCCTCGACGACGGCCGCGGCACGGGGCTGGCCGGCGCGTACACGGGCGTGTTCATGGCCGCGACGGTCCTGACCCAGACGCAGACCCCGAGGATGCTGCGCAAGTACGGCTACCGGGCGACGATGTTCGTCTCCGGACTGCTGCTGGGCCTGCCCACGTTCCTCCATCTCTTCGGCACGGACGCGGCACTGGTCTTGGGCATCGCCGTCATCCGCGGCATGGGCTTCGGTGCGCTGACCGTCGCGGAGTCCGCGCTCATCGCGGAGCTGGTGCCGCTGAAGTTCCTGGGCAAGGCGTCCGGCGCCCTGGGCGTGGCCGTGGGCGTCGCCCAGCTGGCCTGCCTGCCGCTGGGCCTCGCCATCGCGCACTGGACCGGCACCTATCAGTGGGTCTACCTGTTGGGCGGCCTCATCTCGCTGGTGGGGTCCGCGATGGCGCTGCTGATCCCGAAGCTCAAGGCGGCGGCGAAGCCCGGCCGCCGCCGGAAGAAGGAACCGGGCGCCGAGCTGCCCTCCCGCGAGCCCGGCCCGGCCGCCGAGGTGGCCACCTGGAAGCTGGTCGCGGTGCCCGCACTTGCGATGGGCACCACCGCAATGGGCTTCGGCGGCATCTCGGCGTTCCTGGCGCCCGCGGCCCGGGAGATCGATTTGGTCGCCGGCGCCATCGTCGCGGGTGCCGCGCTGTCGGTGATGGGCGGTGCGCAGATGGTGTTCCGCTACATCGCCGGCGCGTGGGCGGACCGCAAGGGCAAGGCGGGCACGCTCATCATCGGCGCGCTGGCCGCCGGCGTGGTCGGGCTGGTCTTCATGGCGCTGGTGGTCTACGCCGGATGGTCGGCGTGGTGGCTGCTGGGTGCCGCGGCGTTCTACGGCGCCGGGTTCGGCATGGTCCAGAACGAGGCCCTGCTGCTGATGTTCGCCCGCCTGCCCCGCGAGCGCACTGCCGAGGCCAGCGCCTACTGGAACATGGCCTTCGACTCCGGCACGGGCACGGGCTCCTTCGTCCTCGGGCTCGTGGCGGGCGTGGCGCTGCAGCCGTATCCCGCGGTGTTCGCCGTCGCGGCGGGGTTGATGTCCATCGGTCTCGTCGCCGCGATCCTCGACCACGTCATCGGCGCCCACCGTGTGGCCGAGCACCACAACACGCGTGCGACGCTGCGGAAGCTGGGCGGGTCCGTCGTCAAGCAGAAGCGCAGGGGCTGAGCCGATGCGCA
>NZ_DURI01000153.1 GCF_012837295.1 Corynebacterium sp.
GCCACCGCCACGTCGACGCCCCGGTGTCCGGCGGCGTCGCCGGCGCGGCGGCCGGTACGCTGGCCTTCATGGTCGGCGGCGACGAGGCCGACGTGGAGCGCGCCCGCCCGATCCTGGAGCACATGGGCCGCTCGATCGTCCATTGCGGCGCGTCCGGCGCCGGCCAGGCCGCGAAGGTCTGCAACAACATGGTGCTGGCCATCCAGCAGATCGCCATCGGCGAGGCCATGGTGCTCGGCGAGAAGCTGGGCCTGGCCCCGGAGGCGTTCCACGAGGTCGTCTCCAATTCCACCGGCGCCTGCTGGTCGCTGACGGTCAACTGCCCGGTCCCGGGCCCGGTGCCCACCTCGCCGGCGAACAACGGGTTCAAGCCGGGCTTCGCCACCGCGCTGATGGACAAGGACCTCGGCCTGGCCGAGCACGCCCTGGACACCGCGGGCACCGCGGCGCCGATGGGCCGCCTGGCCCGCGATCTGTACTCGCGATTCCTCGCGGACGGCAACGGCGGCCTGGACTTCTCTGCCATCATTGAACAGACCCGGGCCGATGGCGCGGCCTCCGACGAAAGGAACTAGAAGAACCCATGTCCGAAGGCACCTACGAAACCATCCTCACCTCCGTCGAAGGGCGCGTGGCCACGATCACGCTCAACCGCCCGAAGGCGCTCAACGCCCTGAACACCACGGTGATGAAGGAGCTCGCCGACGCGGTCGAGGGCTTCGACCGCGACCGCGGCATCGGCGCGATCGTGATCATCGGCTCCGAGAAGGCCTTCGCGGCCGGCGCCGACATCAAGGAGATGAAGGATCTTTCGTACAAGGACGCGTACCTGGACGATCTCTTCTCCGGCTGGGACCGCCTGTCGCGGGTGCGCACGCCGATCATCTCCGCCGTGTCCGGCTACGCGCTGGGCGGCGGCTGCGAGCTGGCGATGATGGGCGACATCATCCTCGCCGCGGACAACGCCAAGTTCGGCCAGCCCGAGATCACCCTCGGCGTCATCCCCGGCATGGGCGGTTCGCAGCGCCTGACCAAGGCCGTCGGCAAGTACAAGGCCATGGACCTGGTGCTCACCGGCCGCATGATGGACGCCGAGGAGGCCGAGCGTTCGGGCCTGGTCTCCCGCATCCTGCCGCTGGAGGGCTTCGCCGAGGAGGTCGCGAAGGTCGCTGAGAAGGTGGCGAACATGCCGCTGACCGCCTCCTACATCGCCACCGACGCCGTGGACCGCGCGCTGGAGACGACCCTGACCGAGGGCGTCCACTACGAGCGCCGCGTGTTCTACTCGCTGTTCTCCACCGCCGACAAGATGGAGGGCATGGCCGCCTTCGCCGAGAAGCGCAAGGCCGAGTGGGAGCGCTAGACGTTTGAGAAGTTCCGGGCCGGCCGTCGTCAAGCATCATTCGCTTGGCGACGGCCGGCCTCGTCGTTTCCCGCCGCTTCGTCGGAGCGCCCCGGGGGTGGGAATCGGGCATTCGGCGGGGGTTGCCGAGATTTGAATGAAGATATTAATGATTCGCGGGGGTGGGATATCCGTCAAAAATGTGAGTACCGCCTCAATGCAGGGGCACCCTTTTGGAGGGTATAGTTTCCGGTGTACGGAAACGCGCCCCCCGCTCGGGGTCACCTGATGGAGGCGCGCAAGGTAGGTCAGCAGGAGGCAGGTTCCATGGATCCCAACCGAATTCTGGACGACGATGAAGTGATCAAGTCGTCCCTGGTCACCCTCAAGAATGCGACCGGGATCCCGGTGACCATGTACGCCGAAGTCATCGACGGCGGGAAGATGCAGATCAGCCACTGGGTGGGGCTGCGCACGCCGGCGATGCACAATCTCGTCATAGAGTCCGGCGCGGGCGTCGGCGGCAGGGTCATGTCGACACGGCGGCCCGTCGGAGTCAGCGATTACCTTCGCGCGAAGGTGATCACCCACGAATACGACCAGAACATCAAGGACGAGGGCCTGCATTCGCTCGTCGCGGTGCCGGTCATCGTCGCCCGCCACGTGCGCGGCGTGCTGTACGCCGGCGTCCATTCGTCGGTGCGGTTGGGGGACAAGGTGCTGGAGGAGGTCACCATGACCGCCCGCTGCCTGGAGCAGGACCTGTCGGTGGCAGACGCGTGCCGCAACATGGACCGCGCCTCCGGCGGCAAGGGCGGGCGGGTGATGAACGGCGCCGAGTGGGAGCAGGTGCGCTCCACCCACTCCAAGCTGCGCATGCTGGCCAACCGGGTCGACGACGAGAAGCTGCGCCAGGAGCTGGAGGAACTCTGCGACCAGATGGTCACGCCCGTGCGCGTCAAGCAGACCACCAAGCTCTCGGCCCGCGAGCTCGACGTCCTGGCCTGCGTGGCCCTGGGCCACACCAACGTCGAGGCGGCGGAGGAAATGGGCATCGGCGCGGAGACCGTGAAGTCCTACCTGCGATCGGTCATGCGCAAGCTCGGCGCCCACACCCGGTACGAGGCCGTCAACGCCGCGCGCCGCATCGGCGCCCTGCCCTGACGGGCTTTTTCCGGCGCCGCTTTTTCGCGTGACGACGGACCCGCGTTCGCGCCGGTCCGTCGTCACGCATTTTTTGGTCTTCTACTCGGAGGAGTCCGAGCCGCCGACCTTGTCGGGGCCGCGCTCGCCGCCGGGAACCCACAGCACGTCATCGCCGGCGTTGGCGACGCGGGAAAGGATGAACAGCAGGTCGGACAGGCGGTTGAGGTACTTCGCGGGCCACGGCGACGTGGTGTCCGGGAACTCGCGCACCGCGGTCCAGGCCTTGCGCTCCGCGCGGCGGGCGACCACGCGCGCCGAATGCAGCAGAGCGCCCGCCTTCGTGCCGCCCGGGAGGATGAACGACTTCAGCGACGGCAAATCCTCGTTGAACGAATCGCACCACTGCTCCAGGCGGGTGACGTAGTCCTCCGTGATGCGCAGCGGCGGGTACTTGGGGTTTTCCTCGATCGGCGTGGCCAGATCGGCGCCGGCGTCGAAAAGGTCGTTCTGGATGTGGCGGAGCACCGCGGCGATGTTCTCGGACGGCTCGCCGAGGACCAGGACCTGGCCCAGGACGGCGTTGGCCTCGTCGCAATCGGCGTACGCCTCCAGGCGCGGATCATCCTTGGGGACTCGGCTGAAATCCGACAGGCCGGTCGTGCCGTCGTCGCCGGTACGGGTGTAAATGCGGGTCAAATGAACGGACATGTCTCCACTCTAGGCAGCCGGGCCGAAAGTGTGGTTTCGTTGGTGCCGTGGCGAATGAACGATTCCTGGTCAAGGGCGGCGCTCGGCTGAGCGGGCAGGTCCGCGTATCCGGCGCGAAGAACTCCGTGCTCAAGCTCATGGGGGCGGCGCTGCTGGCCGAGGGCACCACGGTGCTGACCAACTGCCCGGCCATCGACGACGTCCCGCTGATGCAGAAGGTCCTCGAGGGCCTGGGCTGCACCGTCGAGCGCGACGGCGACGTCGTGCGCATCGACACCCCCGCCGAGCTGTCGCCGCGCGCCGACTTCGACGCCGTGCGCCAGTTCCGAGCGTCGGTGTGCGTCCTCGGGCCGCTGACCGCGCGGTGCCGGAAGGCCATCGTCGCACTGCCCGGCGGCGACGCGATCGGCTCCCGCCCCCTGGACATGCACCAGTCGGGGCTGGAGAAGCTCGGCGCCCGCACGTACATCAACCACGGCTGCGTCGTCGCCGAAGCGGACAAGCTCACCGGCGGCCACATCAAGCTGGACTTCCCGTCCGTCGGCGCGACCGAGAACATCCTCACCGCCGCGGTGCTGGCCGAGGGGCGGACCGTGCTGGACAACGCCGCCCGCGAGCCCGAGATCGTCGACCTGTGCGACATGCTCGTGGCCATGGGCGCGCGGATCTCCGGAGCGGGGTCGAACACCATCACCGTCGATGGCGTGGCGGAGCTCAAGCCCACCACCCACGAGGTGGTCGGCGACCGCATCGTCGCCGGCACCTGGGCCTACGCCGCCGCGATGACCGGCGGCGACGTCACGGTGGGCGGCATCAGCCCCAGCCACCTGCACCTGGCGCTGGAGAAGCTGAAGAACGCCGGCGCCAACGTCGAGACCTACGGCAGCGGATTCCGCGTCCGCATGGAGGGCCGCGCGAAGGCCGTGAACTACCAGACCCTGCCGTTCCCGGGATTCCCCACGGACCTGCAGCCCATGGCGATCGCGCTGGCCGCGGTCAGCGAGGGCGTCAGCGTCCTCACCGAGAACGTCTTCGAGTCGCGGTTCCGCTTCGTCGACGAGATGATCCGCCTGGGCACCGATGCGACCGTCGACGGGCACCACGTGATGATCCGCGGCAAGCGGCGCCTGAGCTCCGCTCCCGTGTGGTCGTCGGACATCCGCGCGGGCGCCGGCCTTGTGCTCGCCGGCCTGTGCACCGAGCCCGGCGACGTCACCGAAGTCCACGACGTCTTCCACATCGACCGCGGGTACCCCGCGTTCGTGGAAACCCTCAATTCCCTGGGGGCGGAGGTGGAGCGGGTCCAGTAGGCGGACCGAGCTTCACGACGACGGCCGGAATCCCGCGAGACGGGGTTCCGGCCGCTTCCGTTTAGTTCGATTTGGCGTGTGACGTGGCGTTTTGCTTTGTTCGGGCGGCCGTGTGTAATGTTCTGGGAGTCAGCGAGACCGACGCCGCAAGGCGAAACGGACACTGGCACTGGGGGAAGACCTGAAACGATCCGGTCGCCGCCGCTTGCGCGGTGGAAATCGGATGTGCTAAGTTCTTCTCTTGCTGCTTGAAAC
>NZ_DURI01000154.1 GCF_012837295.1 Corynebacterium sp.
CCGTCGCCGGGTTCGTCGTTCCTCTCGGCGCGACCGTGCACCTGTCGGGTTCGATGATGAAGATCGGCCTGTTCGCCTTCGCCGTCATGTACCTCACCGGTGCGGAGCTGACCTTCGGCATGGCGCTGGGCTTCATCCTGATGCTGGGCATCATGATGGTCGCCGCCCCCGGCGTGCCCGGTGGCGCGATCATGGCGGCCGTCGGTCTGCTGCAGTCGCAGCTCGGCTTCGACGAGTCGCAGATCGCGCTGATGATCGCGGCGTACGTCGCCATCGACTCATTCGGCACCGCCTGCAACGTCACCGGCGACGGCGCGATCGCGCTGACCGTGAACAAGATGGCGCGCGGCGACCTCGGCGGCGAGAAGTACAACGATCCGATGCTGGAGGAGCGCGCCGGCGCCTGATTTGGCAATACTGCAGCGTCGACGCGTCGCGGCCGCCTGTCCCGCATTCACTTCGGCCCTGCTGTCGAGCAACGTCTCGAATGCCCGCCGATCCCACTTCACGCGGGGTCGGCGGGCGTCGTCGAGCGTGACCAACGCCATTTTGAATAACCGCAGCTCGCGGGTAAGGTGGGCCGTTGGCGAGGGACACCTGTACCCGAGCCGCGCCCCGGCATTGCCGAGGCACGTAGCAAAGACATCAGCCAACGGGTCCAATATGGGGCCCGAGAAACGTGGAGGACATGGCTAAGGAAGGCGCAATCGAGGTTGAGGGCCGCGTCGTCGAGCCCCTGCCGAACGCGATGTTCCGAGTGGAGCTGGACAACGGGCACAAGGTGCTCGCCCACATCAGTGGAAAGATGCGCCAGCACTACATCCGTATCCTCCCGGAGGACCGGGTCGTCGTGGAACTTTCCCCGTACGACCTGGAACGCGGCCGAATCGTCTACCGCTACAAGTAAGACTCCATCACTCCACCGTCCTAGCGGGACGGCCGCTCACCCCAGGTGAGCGTGGGGAGGACCGCCCGACCCGGCGCACGCGCCGGGTCCGCACCTTTTCCCGACGTCCCGTCAGAACACCTCCGGCAACGGTGGCCGGAGCCCCGCGCTTTTCAACTCGCCCACCCGGCATCCGACCGGGCCACGGCGAGATCTCGGGCGGGGACGGCAGTGGAGTAAACCACCGCACCAACCGGAAGGAAATTGCCTAATGGCACGCCTTGCTGGAGTTGACCTGCCGCGCAACAAGCGCATGCAGGTCGCTCTCACCTACATCTACGGCATCGGGCCCGCCCGTGCCTCCGAGCTGCTGGACAAGACCGGCATCTCCCCGGATCTGCGCACCGACGATCTGTCGGATGAGCAGGTCTCGTCCCTGCGCGACGTCATCGAGGCCACCTGGAAGGTGGAGGGCGACCTCCGCCGCGAGGTGCAGGCCGACATCCGCCGCAAGATCGAGATCGGCTGCTACCAGGGCCTGCGCCACCGTCGTGGCCTGCCCGTCCGTGGCCAGCGCACCAAGACCAACGCTCGTACCCGCAAGGGTCCGAAGAAGACGATCGCCGGGAAGAAGAAGTAAACATGGCAGCTCCGAAGTCCGCCCGCGGCCGCCGTACCGGCCGTCGCGTCGCGAAGAAGAACGTGGCCCAGGGCCACGCCTACATCAAGTCCACCTTCAACAACACCATCGTGTCCATCACGGACCCGAAGGGTGCCGTCATCTCGTGGGCCTCCTCGGGCCACGTCGGGTTCAAGGGCTCCCGCAAGTCCACCCCGTTCGCCGCGCAGATGGCCGCCGAGAACGCTGCCCGCAAGGCGCAGGAGCACGGCTTGAAGAAGGTCGACGTGTTCGTCAAGGGCCCGGGTTCGGGCCGCGAAACCGCCATCCGTTCCCTCCAGGCCGCCGGCCTCGAGGTCAGCTCGATCTCCGACGTGACGCCGCAGCCGCACAACGGCTGCCGTCCGCCGAAGCGTCGTCGCGTCTAAGAGAAGGGAAAGAGGAGAACAAAATGGCCCGTTATACCGGACCCGCAACCCGTAAGTCCCGTCGTCTCCGCGTCGACCTCGTCGGCGGCGACATGTCCTTCGAGCGCCGCCCCTACCCGCCCGGGCAGGCCGGCCGCGCCCGCATCAAGGAGTCGGAGTACCTGCTCCAGCTGCAGGAGAAGCAGAAGGCCCGCTTCACCTACGGCGTCATGGAGAAGCAGTTCCGCCGCTACTACGCCGAGGCGAACCGTCGCGCCGGCAAGACCGGCGACAACCTCGTCATCCTGCTCGAGTCGCGCCTCGACAACGTCGTGTACCGCGCCGGTCTGGCGCGCACCCGCCGCCAGGCCCGTCAGCTGGTGTCGCACGGCCACTTCACCGTCAACGGCAAGAAGATCAACGTGCCGTCGTTCCAGGTGACGCAGTACGACATCATCGACGTGCGCCCGAAGTCGCGCAAGATGCTGTGGTTCGAGGAGGCCCAGGAGTCCCTGGTCGACGCCGTCGTCCCGGCTTGGCTCCAGGTCGTCCCCGAGACGCTGCGCATCCTCGTGCACCAGCTGCCCGAGCGCGCCCAGATCGACATTCCGCTGCAGGAGCAGCTCATCGTCGAGTTCTACTCGAAGTAAGGCTTCGTGCGGGCGCCTTCCGGGCGTCCGCCGGACCCCTTCGACCCGGCTTTGCGACGACGGCGTCGGTCGTCGTCCAGCCAAAGCCGGGGCCCCTTCGCATCCCCGTTCCCTAGGCGTCAAATAGCGGTCGCCACCAGGAGGATCACATCTCATGCTCATTTCCCAGCGTCCCACGCTCACCGAGGATTTCATCGATTCCTCCCGCTCCCGGTTCGTCATTGAGCCGCTGGAGCCGGGTTTCGGCTACACCCTCGGCAACTCGCTGCGCCGTACCCTGCTGTCGTCCATCCCGGGCGCGGCGGTGACCAGCATCCGCGTTGACGGCGTGCTGCACGAGTTCACCACCATCCCGGGTGTCAAGGAAGACGTCTCCGACATCATCCTGAACATCAAGGGCCTGGTGCTGAGCTCCGACTTCGACGAGCCGGCCACCGTGTACCTGCGTCGCGAGGGCGGCGGAGCCGTCACCGCGGCCGACGTCGAGTGCCCGGCGGGCGTGGAGATCCACAACCCGGATCACCACATCGCCACGCTCAACGAGTCGGGTCGCCTGGACATCGAGATGGTCGTCGAGCGCGGCCGCGGTTACGTTCCCGCCCAGCCGAACTCCGGCGGCGAGATCGGCCGCATCCCGGTCGACCAGATCTACTCCCCGGTTCTGAAGGTCAGCTACAAGGTCGAGGCGACCCGCGTCGAGCAGCGCACCGACTTCGACAAGCTGGTCATCGACGTGGAGACGAAGAACTCCATCACCGCCCGCGACGCCATGGCGTCCGCCGGCAAGACCCTGGTGGAGCTCTTCGGCCTGGCCCGCGAGCTCAACGAGGCCGCCGAGGGCATCGAGATCGGCCCGTCCCCGCAGCAGAACGAGGACAACGCCGCCTACTCCATGCCCATCGAGGACCTGGACTTCTCCATGCGCTCCTACAACTGCCTGAAGCGCGAGGAGATCCACACGGTCGGCGAGCTCGCCGCCCGCACGGAGTCGGACCTGCTGGACATCCGGAACTTCGGCGACAAGTCCATCAACGAGGTCAAGGTCAAGCTCTCGGAGCTGGGCCTGTCCCTGAAGGACTCGCCGAACGATTTCGACCCGTCCACCGTCGAGGGTTACGACGCCGAGACCGGCGAATGGACCGAGGACGCGGAGGTCGGCTACGACGAGTAGCCGCTCAAGCGCACGCGACTTAAAAACACGAGGAGAATCCCATGCCCAAGCCCAAGAAGGGCGCCCGTCTCGGCGGCTCCGCTTCCCACCAGAAGAAGATTCTGGCGAACCTGGCGAAGCAGCTGTTCGAGCACGGCCAGATCAAGACCACCGACACCAAGGCCAAGCTGCTCCGCCCCTACGCGGAGAAGCTGATCACCAAGGCCAAGGGCGGCACGCTGGCGGACCGCCGCAACGCCGCGAAGCTGCTGAACGACAACTACGTCGTCCAGCACCTCTTCGACGAGCTGGCGCCGAAGTTCGCCAACCGCGAGGGCGGCTACACCCGCATCATCAAGCTGGGTAACCGCAAGGGCGACAACGCCCCCATCTCGCTGATCGCCCTGGTCACCGAGGAGACCGCTTCCGCCGAGGCCACCCGCGCCACCCGCGCGGCGGCTTCCAAGAAGGCCGAGGAGGCCGAGCAGGCCGAGCCGACCGAGGAGGAGGCCCCCGAGGTCGAGGCCGACGAGGCCACCGACGCCGAGGCCGAGGCCGAGGCCAAGGACGCCGAGGCTGACGCCGACGCCGAGAAGGCCGACGAGAAGTAAGCCTCCGGGCCGCTTTTCCCGTGGCGCCCCCCACCCGTTGATTCGGGTGGCGGGGCGCTTGCGCGTTTCCGGGGTGCGCGCGGTGAGCTCGGGGAGCACACGTCCACCGTGGTTTGTGCCGGTCGCGGGTGCCGGGGGAGGATGGCGGGCGTGCATGACGACGACGTGATCGATTCGGCCGGAACACCCCCGGAGCTGGTGCGGCTGCGCCTGGACATCGCCTACGACGGCACCGATTTCCACGGGTGGGCGGCCCAGGGCGGGGCGAATGGCGCGGATCTGCGGACGGTGCAGGGCACCATCCAGGACGCGCTGTCGAGGGTGCTGCGCCACGACGCGCAGTTGACGGTCGCCGGCCGCACCGACGCCGGCGTCCACGCCCTGGCGCAGGTCGCCCACGTCGACGTTCCCCGCCAGTCGCTGGACACCCGGTCCATCGCGGGCGATCCGGCGCGCCTGGTGCGCCGCCTGGCGCGTCTGCTGCCCGATGACGTGTCCATCCGCGGCTGCTCTTTCGCCCCGGAGGGCTTTGACGCGAGGTTTTCCGCTTTACGACGGCACTACGTCTACCGCATCACCACCTCCGATGCGGGCCCGCTGCCGACGCGGGCGCGCGATACCGCGGCGTGGACGCGCAAGGTCGATCTGGATCTTTTGAGGGAGTCGGCCGAGGTGCTCGTCGGCCTCCACGACTTCGCGGCGTTTTGCCGGCATCGCCCCAACGCCACGACCATCCGGGATCTGCAGGCGTTCGAGTGGCGCGACATCTCCACCGACGCGGAACCGGAGCTGTACGAGGCCCGCGTCACCGCCGACGCCTTTTGCTGGTCGATGGTCCGTTCCCTGGTCGGCGGATGCCTGGCCACGGCGGAGGGGCGCCGTGCCCCCGGCTTCACCGGCGGGCTGCTCGAGGAGCGGGAGCGGTCGCCGCTGGTGCCCGTGGCCCCGGCGAAGGGACTGGCGTTGGCGGGCGTCGACTACCCCGATGATTCGGAGCTTGCGGCGCGGGCGGACAAGACCCGCGACATCCGGGTGTTGCCGGGGGAGGAGCACCGAGCGGCGGGCAAGGGCTGCCCGGAACGCAACCCGTGGTTCGACGGGATGCCCGACCGCTAGACTGACCGGGTCCCGCATTCCCCAGCTGCCCCGGAGGCTCATCACCGTGATTTGGCCCGCCATCGTGTTGGTCCTTTTGCTCGTCCTTCCGGGCGCGCTGCTGGGCGTGGCCTCCGGGCTCCGGCTCGGCTGGGCGCTGGCCATCGGCCCCGCGCTGACGTTCGCCGTCACGGGACTGGCCGGCTGGTTCTTCGGCGCAGTCGGCATCGCATACTCCACCATCACGGCCGCCCTCGTGTGGCTGGCGATGATCCTGGCCGCGCTGGTGTGGCGCCGCCTGGCCCCGAAGCGGGCCGATGCGGCGGCGCTGGCGTCGTTGAGCGAGGAGCCGGGCCGCGGCCGGGCAATCATCGCCCTGCCCGCCATCGCCGGCGTCGTGGTCGCATTCGTGACCATGGCCTGGGCGTCGCTGTCGCGGCTGGCGAAGGTGCCCGGCGGGATCGAGTCCATCCAGCAGTCGTGGGACGTGCACTGGCACGGCTCGGTGATCAAGTACGCGCTGGACACCGGGATGGTGTCGTCGACGCGGATGGGCGAGATCCAGAACTTCGAGACCCGCGGCGACATGTACTACCCGGCCGCATGGCACGCGTTTGGCGCGGTGCTCGCCGACGTCTCCGGCATGAGCGTCCCGGCGACGGTGAACATCCTGGGCCTGGTCGCCCCGGCGCTGCTGATCCCGGTCGGGGCGGCGGCGCTGGCGTGGCGCATGATCGACCGCGGCGGCTGGGCGGCGTCGATCGGCGCGGGCCTGGCCGCGGTGCTGACCACCGCGCTTCCGGTGCTGACGCCGATCGGCGTCTACGTCGGCGCGTGGCCGTACCTTTTGGGCATCGCGCTGACGGGCGCGACGTTCGCGGTGCTGACCTCGGTGCCGCACGCCCCGATCCGGCTGTTCGCGTCGGCGCTGGCGCTGATCGGCATCGGGCAGCTTCACCCTTCTGCGGTGCCGGCGACGGTTCTGCTGGTGGGTTCCTGGTGGCTGTTCGGCCGCCTGTGGCGCCCCGTGCGCCCGGAGCTCGGGGCGGCGAAGTCGCGGCTGCGCGACGTCGGCCTGCTGGCGCTCCCCGGCGTCGTGGCGGCGGTGTTCCTGGTGCCGCAGTGGCTGTCGGGCGAGCAGCAGGCGGAGGACATCCGCGCGGAGTCCGCGACGGTCGACGTCGACCGCTGGGGCGCCTGGTACCGGGCGTTCGCCATGCTCACCCGCCACGCGGAGGACTACGGCTCGGTCAAGCCGGTCATCATCGCCGGCCTGATCGGCCTGGTGCTGCTGGCCGTGGCGCTGCGCCGCTTCTGGCCGGTCGTGGCGTGGGCGGTGTCGGTGCTGTTCACCGCGCATGCGCTGAACACCTTCGGCGGCGTCTTCGGCGACGTGCTGGGCGTCTACGCGAGCCTGCACTACTCGACGCCGCACCGCCTGGTGCTGCAGACGGCGCTGCTGATCACCGCCGCCGGTGGCGCGGGCGTGGCCCTGCTGTTCGGTGTCGTGGCGGGGTACGCGGGCCGTCGTAAAGCGAAGGACCCGGAACGGGGCCGCGAAGCGGTCGAGCGCTCCGGCGGCTCCGACGGCTTCGATGTCTCCGGCGAAGGCGGGGCCGGCGCCACCGCGGTGGCCGCGACCGGGGCCGCACGCACCGATCTGATCACCCGCCCCCACGTCCGCCCGGTGCCGGTGGTGCAGCTGGCCATCGCCGCGGCGCTGGTCGCCGGCTTCATCCCGTGGGCGGTGCACATCATGGCGCCGGTCAATCACCACGCCTACGAGCAGATCCGCGACAACCGCCTGACCAGCGAGCGCGATCTGCGTGCCTTCGACTGGCTGGCGCAGCAGCCGGAGGCCCACGAGCACCGGGTGTTCACCAACCCCAACGAGGGCTCGGCGTGGATGTACATGCGCAACGACATCCCGACGGTGTTCCGCCACTTCGGCTGGCCCGACGCCGACGAGACCACCGCGACGTCGATGGTCTACTGGCACACCGACAAGATCGGATGGGGCGAGCCGTGGGACACCACCGCCGCCAACCAGGTGGACCTGGCGCTGAAGAAGCTCGACGTGGGCTTCATCTACGTGTCGCCGCCGTACTTCTGGGGCGACCAGAAGATCAACATGCGCATGCAGGAGGGCGCGTGGTGGTCGCGGGGCCTGACGCCGGTGTACCGCGACGAGGAGGTCACCATCTACGCGGTCAACGGGGTAATCGACCCCGAGCGCATCGAGGAGATGCGCGCCCAGTCGCCGATGGACATGCCCCCGATGACCACCCGCGGCGAGGCGGGCGTGGCCGAGCCGGGCGACGACGATTACGACGACCCGCACGCGTGGGAGCCCGACTTCTCCAAGGCCTACCGCGGCGAGGGCTCGATCCTGCCGGAGGGCCAGGAGCCGCTGACGCTGCAGCCGAAGTAGGCGCGCCCCGGGTGAGGTGTCTCACGTGCCCGGGGGATCGGCCCAAATGGCTGGGTGCGACCGCCACGAGGACGTAGGGTGTGTGACCATGCGCAAGTTCACCACGTTCGCCGCCCTGGCCGCCTCGACCCTGTTCCTCGCCGGATGCTCCGGCGATGGCGGGACCGATGCGGACCCGGGGACGGTCGCGGACACGGGGGCGGTGACGTCGTCGTCGGCGACGCCGCTGGCCGAGCGCCCGCAGGAGGCGGCGCCGGCCGGCCCGACGGTCGCCGAGGTGCCGTACGACCGCTTCATGCCGCCGGGCGCGCAGAACGCCCGCGTGTTCCGCCTGGCCGATGGGGCGACGGAGTGCTTCGCCAACTCGCTGGGCCCGGATTCCTTCCTGACGTGCCGCACGAACTTCGCCAACCCGCCGATGGTGCAGAGCTACGAGGGCGGGCAGATCGCGGCGAACGCGGTGACGTGGTCGCCGGGCGCCGCGCCGACGTTCGCGCACATGAACTTCCCGGACACCGGTTTCGGCCCGGAGACGCTGCACCCCTACGAGCGGGTGTCCATGTTCGGCTTCACCTGCACCGCGTACGGCGATGCGACGGTGGAGTGCTCCGGCCCGGGCGGCAGCGCGTCGCTGGATGCCGGCAACGTCACCGGCGCGATCGTGCCGGAGCCGCAGGAGGCCCCGGCCCCCGCTCCCGAGGAGGCCCCCGCCCCCGCCGGCCCGGAGCTGCCGGGCATCGAGGTCCCCGGCATGGAGGATCTGTTTGGCCCGCAGCCGGGCCAGTAGGGCACCGCTTTACGACGCCGCCCGTCAGCCCGTCGATCGAATCTTGAACCGTACCGTTTCCGGTACGGTTCAAGCGTTTTTCGCGCCGTGGGTCAAGGGGCGGCCGAGAGAATCGGCAGGGGCCTGACGAGCGTGTTCACGTCCCCGATGGTCAGGTGCCAGGCATGGTCGCCGATGGTCAGGCGCGGCACCGGAATCGATCCGGGCGCGTTGGGCGCGGCGGCGGGGTCGTCGTGAAGCATGACCGTGGAGACCGGGACGGGACAGTCGACCCGGGCCCCGCGATCGAGGACGAGCAGGTCCAGGGTCGCGTCACCGGCGGCGGTGACCAGCACGGCGCCGTGGTCGAGAAGCGCACCGAACGCGGCCGGGCGATGCGTGCGGATGCCGATGCGCGCGCCCGTGATGAGCGCGGGCACGAGAAGCTCGGGCAGACGGGCAGGGTCGGCGGCGACGTCGAGCCGTTCGATGGACGGCAGCGACATGACCAGCGGACCACCGTCGCGGGAGGTGCCCACGAGCTGGGCCGGGGCACGCGGAACCTCGACGTCGTGCGCCGGGGTGAACCACAAATGCGGGCGGCGGACGTGACCGGCGCCGGGGGCGCGGGCCAGTAGGCGATCCGGGGCGGAGGCGGCGTCGCGGTCGAACTCCGCCGCCGCCAGGGGGCGGGCGCGCAGGCCCAGCAGTCCCAGACGGTGGATGAAGAACTCCAGCCGCTCCCGGTCGTGCGCAGCCGGGCCACCGACGAGCACGGAGGTCCATTCCGATTCGGCGACCCCGAGTTGATCGGCGAAACCCCGGTAGCGGTGCGCGGTCTCGCCGGCGCCCCGCATCGGAGATCGGTGCACCGAGACGACGTCGACGGGCACCGGGCACTCGGCGATGGCGGTGACCAGCTCGGACATGGGCAGGACGTCGTGGGCGGCGGCGGTGATGCGGACACCGGAGGTGGGGGCGGGGTGCGGGCCGCGCCACCGGTCGCGCAGCGCGGTGCCCCGCACCGGAACATGGACGGCGGCGACCACGAGGGCCGAGCCGCCGACCAACAGCGTCGCGGCGTTGTCGCCGAGAAATCCCGCCACCGCCGACCAGCTCATGCTCGCCACCCCCGGCATTCCCCGCGGGCCCCCGCCCGCGATAGACGCGACGCACCCCTTGCGCCGCGGGCCGCACCAACGGCGACCGTCGACGGGCAGCGTAGCCCCGCGCGGTCTAGGCTGCCCGGTGAAGCACATGGGTGCCGACGATTCGGGGGGAACGTCACATGCCGCGCACGCCAACCACGCCCGCGCAGATCAGCGGGCACAGATTCCTGGTCCGGCGGGTCGAACACGCGCTGATCCGCGCAGACGCCCGCATGCTCCACGACCCGTTGCGCACGCGTGGCCGGGCCGTGGCCGCCGGGGCCGCGCTGCTGGTCCTGGTGTTGGCGGGCACGGTGATCCTCGGGCTGATCCGGCCCCGGGATGGGGCGGCCGACGGTGACCTCCTGCTGGTTCGCGACACCGGTGCGTTGCACGTGCGCATCGACGACCGGGTGCATCCGGTGGCGAATCTCGCGTCGGCGCGGTTGGTACTGGGGCAGCCGGTCGAACCTGCGCGGGTGGGCGCGGGGGCGCTTGACGGCGTCGTGTCCGGCCACCCCGTGGGCATCGCCGGGGCTCCCGCCATCGCCGCGACCGATCCTCCCGAAGCCCCTGCCGCCGTGGGCGTCTGCGAAAACGCCGAGCCCGCATTGCATGAACCGGTGGCCGTCCGGGAGACCGTCGCCCGGATCGGGGACGTGCCCGCCGATGATGGGGTGGCCGCGCTCCTTGGAGACGGCGAACGGTTGTGGCTGGTCCACGGCGGGCGCCGTGCCTTGATCGACGGGACCGACCCCGCATTGGCTCGGGCGCTCGGGCTCGCCGCGGCACCGGTGCGCCCTGCCGGGGCCGCGTTGTTGGGGGCGTTGCCGGAAGCCGCGCCGATCGCCGTCCCCGGGGTGCCGCGCGCCGGGGAAGAGGCGCGGTGGCCGGCGCCGTTCGACCGGATCGGGCGGGTCGTGGACGTGTCGGGCAGGAAGGTGGTCGTCCTCGATGAGGGGGCGGTCGACGTTCCGCCCGTGGTCGCGGCCGTATTCGCCGCCCGGTTCGGCACCGCCTCCGCGACGGAACCGGAGCTGGCCTCGGTGCCCGTCGCCGCCGCTCCCGACGTCGGTTCACTGCCCGGCGAGATCACCGCGTGGGCCCCGGCCGACGGGTGGATGTGCGTTGACTCCGATGCGCGGGACACGGTGGTGACCGTCGGCGAGCGACCGGCGGGGATCGTGCCCTACCCGCAAGCCGACGGCCCGGGGCCCGCGATGGACGGGTTCTCCGGAGGGGCGGCCGGCACGGTCGCCGTGGATACGGGGGCCGGCGTGCATCTGGTCACCCCGGAGGGGACGCGGCACCAGGTGGAGGACAGAAGGGCGTTGGCCGTGCTCGGTTATGCCGCGGCGGTGCCGATGCCGTGGCGCGTGCTGTCCGTGCTGAGGGCGGGCCCGGAACTGACCCGGGAGGCGGCGCTCGCCGCAGCGTGACGGTGCGGCCGATCAGGCGGCGCCGCCGAACAGGGCGCCGGCGAAGTAGGTCAGGGCCAGGCCCAACGCGCCGCCGATGAGCAGTCGCAGGCAGGAACGCAGCTTCGACGTGCCCGCCAATGCGGCCGAAATGAATCCGGTGAGCACCAGCGCCACCAGGGTCACCCCGGTGACGGCCCAGGCGGCGACCGATTGCGGGACGACGAGGACGGCGATCAGGGGCAGCAGCGCGCCCAGGATGAAAGCGCATGCCGAGGCGATGGCCGCGGCGATGGGGCTGGTCAATTCCTCGGCCTCCATGCCGAGCTCGAGGCGCAGGTGCGCGGGCAGCGCGTCGGCCGCGTGGATTTCCGTGGCCGCGCGGTGGGCGGTTTCCGGGGAGATGCCGTAACCCGCGAGGATGCCGGCCAGCTCCGCGTGCTCTTCGTCGGCGAAGTTCTCGAGTTCGGCTTTTTCCTTGGCCACGAGCATCTTTTCGGAGTCCCGCTGGGCCGACACGGACACGTATTCGCCCAGGGCCATGGAAACCGCGCCGGCGACGAGGGACGCCAGACCGGCGGCGAGGATCGTGCCGGACCCGGCGCCGGTGGCGATGATGCCGAGCAGCAGGGCCGCCACCGACACGATGCCGTCGTTGGCGCCGAGGACGCCGGCGCGCAGCCAGTTGAGCTTGGAACCGTGGCCGGCGGCGTGGGGCTCGTTGGCGTGGCCGGCCAGTGCAGCGGAGATGGGCATGACTCGATTTTGCGCCCATTCGATTCACCCGTCACTCCCCATTTCCGGTGAGGTGGATCACATTCCCGTCGTGGCTCGGCCGGCTCGGTGCCCCGTCGTCCGACCGCGTCGCCGGGCGGTGCCCGCAAACCACAGCGCCGCGCCTGAAACAACTGCCGTGACCAGGAAAAACATCGCTCGCAACCGCGATGTCGGCACGTGATCGGGCGGCGACTCCGGTGCGGGGCCGTCGGAGATCGCATCGATTCCGCCGTCCGGTCGGCCCGACCACGCAACGGCGGCGACCGGATCGACGACGCCGACGCCCATGCCGGGCGTCGACGCCACCGGGGAGGCGGACGCGGTGATGATGTGCCGGACCTCGGCGGGGGACAGTCCGGGATGCCGCGACAGGATCAGCGCCGCCGTCCCCGAGACCAACGGAGCCGCGAAGCTGGTGCCGACGATCGGCGTCGCCCGGGACCCGGTGACCTGGAGATCCGCCATCGTCTCCCCATCGGGCGAGGGGCCGACGACGGGACCGCCCGGAGCCGCGACGTCGACCCACTCGGCCGCGACCGCGTACCCCGCCGGGACCGCCTCCGTGCCGGGCGCATCGGGCACCGCTTCCGCGGCGGCGTCAGCCGGCATCGCCGATTCGGCGGCGGTGACGGCGATGACCTCTTCGAGGATCGCCGGCCACGCCACCGCACCCTCAGGGCAATCGCCGCCGGTGTTGCCGGCCGCGGCGACGACCACCGCCCCCGATTGCTCCGCCCGCTGCACCGCGGAGGTGACTTCCGCTGCACCGGGTGGCACGACGCCCGGAGGCGCGCACGACGTCAACGAAATGTTGATCACCCGTGACCCGTGTTCCACCGCGGCGTCGACGGCGGTGGCCAGGGACGTCAAGGTGCCCTCGTCGCCGGTGGTGTGGCGGATGCTGAGCACCGAGGCCGCCGGCGCCACGCCCGCGAAGGAATCCTCGGCGGGGCGGCCCGCGGCCAAGCCCGCGACGAAGGTCCCGTGGGCGTCGCAATCGTGGAACGCCCCGGCGCCGCCGGTGACGTCGCCGCCGTCGAGGACACCGCCCAAACGCGGATGATCGGCGACCCCGGTGTCGATCACCGCGATGGTGACTCCCGCGCCGTCGGCCAGCGGCCACGCATCGCGGAAGCGGAGAGCCCGTTCGGCGGCGGTCGGCTCCTCAAGGATCGACGCCGAGGATGCGGCCGCACCCGTGCAGCGGGTCTGGGCGGGCGCGGCGGACGGGATGAGGGCGGGCGTCGCAAAGCAGAGAAGTGCCGCCGGCCAGGCGGTAGCGCGCACGGCCCGCCTCATCGGACCAGACCCGCAGCCAGATCCGGGACGCCCGCCACCACCGCGGCCAACGGCAGTGACACGGCGATGGTCACGGCCTCGACGAGCTCGAGGACGCGGCGCATGGTCGGCGTGACGCGCGTCGAGGGCAGGGCCGCGATCGCCGTCGCCGCCAGGAGCGGCGCCAGGAGGACCAGGGACACCGGCCACCGGCCCGTCTCCCACTGCGCCAGCGCAAGCCCCGCCAGCAGCGCGGCGCCCGCACAGCCCAACGCGGCCGAAGGAATCAGCCGGGCGTGGCCGCGCGACTGGATCAGGCACAGCACCGTCACCGCGGCCAACAGCCCGACGGGCCAGCCACCGGGAGCACCGGTCGCGATCGGGGCGGCGGCCGCGACGAGGACCACCGCGGCCCCGGCGACGATGCCGTCGAGAAGCCGCCCCGCCCGCGACGCCACGAGGTCGACGGGATCATCCGGATCAGGATCCTCCGGGAACGGTTCGCCTGCCGCCGGAATGCGCGGCACCCGCACGCCCGCCGCCGCGACGCCGATGCCGGGTGCGGCCGCCAAGCCGATCACCGACAACGCCATGGTCACGGCGGCGGCCGGGACGAGTTCCCCGAACCAGGACAAGCTCGCGGCGAAGCCTGCCGCGCCGACCGCGAGGGCGGCACCGCCGGCCCCGGCCGCCGTCACCGCGGCGAAAATGTCCCGGCGCGCCGGGCGGATCACGAGCAACGCCAGCGACGCGACGAGCGTGCCCGGGACGAG
>NZ_DURI01000155.1 GCF_012837295.1 Corynebacterium sp.
CGGACGGCCTCCGCGAGCTCGTGAAGCAGGGTGTCCGTGGTGCCCCAGTCGATGCAGGCGTCGGTGACGGACTGGCCGTAGGTCAGGCCCTCGCGGCCGTTGACCACCTTCTGGTTGCCGGCCTCGATGAAGGACTCGACCATGATGCCGTCGATGCCGTCGTCGCCCGAGGCGATCTGCTCCGCGATCTCGCGGACGACCTCGGCCTGGCGGACCTCCGACTTGCCGGAGTTCGCGTGGCTGGCGTCGACCATCAGGCTGCGCGGCAGACCGGACTTCTCCAGCCGGGCCTTCGCGTCGGCGACGGACTCCGCGTCGTAGTTCGGGCCCTTCGTGCCGCCGCGCAGGATGATGTGGCAGTTGGCGTTTCCGGCGGTCTCCACGACCGCCGCGCCGCCGTCGTCGTTCATGCCGAAGAAGAAGTGCGGGTTCGCGGCGGAAACCAGCGAATCCACGGCGACCTGGACGTTGCCGTCGGTGCCGTTCTTGAAACCGATGGGCATGGACAGGCCCGACGCCAGCTGGCGGTGCACCTGCGACTCCGTCGTGCGGGCGCCGATCGCGCCCCACGCCACCGCGTCGGCGATGTACTGCGGGCTGTTGGGCTCCAGGAACTCCGCGCCGACCGGCAGGCCGACCTGCAGGACCTCGATGAGCAGCTCGCGGGCCATGCGCAGGCCGTCGAGGATGGCGAAGGAGCCGTCCATGTGCGGGTCGTTGATCAGGCCCTTCCAGCCCACCGTGGTGCGAGGCTTCTCGAAGTACACGCGCATGACGACGAGCAGGTCGTCCTTCAGCTCGTCGGCGACGGCCTTCAAGCGGCGGGCGTAATCGACGGCGGCCTCCGGATCGTGCACCGAGCACGGGCCGACGACGACGAGGAGACGGTCATCTTCGTTGGCGATGACGTCGGCGATGGCCCGGCGGGCCACCTCCACGTCATTGGCCAGTTCCTCGCCGAGCGGGACGTCGGAAAGCAACTGCGCGGGGGACGGCAGATCGTGGAACGCGACGACGCGCTTGTTCGAAGTCGAAGCCGGGTTTTCCAGGGAGGTCGGGGGCGTCATGGCCAGGGCCTTTCGGGGATTCGTTGGTTGTCTGCGCCGGTCGCCGCCCTCCGGCAAGGGGCCGGATACGACGAAAGGCAGCTACCCGGGAAACGGGTGCTGCCTTCGGGGCTCCGGCGTGCGCGTGGCGATTTCAGGGATGCAGGACTGACGGGGTCAGCTGCCGGAGCCCCTCATAAAATAAAATCGCCAGTTGCGCACGTCACAAATCCTAATCCTTGGAACGACGTTCCCGCAATTCGGGCTCCCCCGAGAAGCGGTCCTCGACGATGGCCTCGCCATCGACGCCGCCGGAACGCTCATGACCGGCCATCGCGCGGTCGATCGCCTCGACGTCGAACGGGTCCATGCCATGCTCCTCCGCGAACGCGCGGCGGCGGCGCATGCGCTTCATGCGGCGCGACAGGTCGAAGCCGAGGATCAGGATGATCACGAGCAACAGCACGATCATCAGCAGACCGATCGGCGACGCCTTGCCGAAGTCGGCGCCCATCGGGCCGACCGGGTTCTGCGCCAGCAGAGTCACGCCGGCGGCGGCCTCCGCCGCGGCGGCGTTCCAGATTTCCATTGCCTGGGGCATGTCAGCCTTCATTCCTTAATGCTCTGCGGCATCGGCGGCCGCGGATCCATTTCTCGGAGCATCGTCTCGTGGGGCACCATCACTCGGGCCTTCGTCCGGTTCGATGCCCGCGAACAGGTCATCTTCCGGCAGGGAGGTGCGCACCCGGGTGCGCGCCAACTCGAATTCCTCCGTCGGCCACACTCTACGCTGCACGTCGGAGGGCACCGCGAAGAACGGCCCGTTGGGATCGATCTGGGTGGCGTGCGCGCGCAGCGCGTCGTCGCGGGCGTCGAAGAAATCGGCGCACGGGATCTGCGTGGTCACGCGCTCCATGATGTCGCCGCGGGTGGAGACCCAGCGTTTCAGCGGCTCGCCCAGGGGGCTGGGCAGGTCGCGCTCGACGTAGTACGAGTCGAGCGCCAGCAGGCGCCGGCGGACGAAACCGTGGGTGTAGTACATCTTCTTGATCTCCCACGGCTCCCCGAGCTCCGGGTAGACGTCTGCGGCCGCCTCGGTCCAGGCGCGCACGGAAATGATGTGCGTCATGATGTGGTCCGGGTGCGGGTAGCCGCCGTTTTCGTCGTAGGTGATCAGCACGTGCGGGCGGAACGCGCGGATCTCGCGGATCAGCGGCTTGACCGCGTCCTCCACGTTCTCCCGGGCGAAGCAGCCGTCCGGGAGCACCGGCGTCGGCGACCCCGAGGGCAGCCCCGAGTCGACGAAGCCCAGCCAGCGGTGCTGCACCCCCAGAATCCGCGCGGCCTCCGCCATTTCCGCGACGCGGACTTCCGCGATGTTCTCGAGGACTTCCGGTCGTTCCATCGCCGGGTTGAGGATGCTCCCCCGTTCGCCACCGGTGAGGGTGACGACCATGACCTCGTGGCCCTCCGACGCGTACCGCGCCATCGTCGCCGCACCCTTGCTCGACTCGTCGTCGGGGTGGGCGTGGACCGCCATCAAACGCAGACTCATGCGCCTTCCTTCCGACCGGGGATCTGCTCCGGTTTCCCCCATTCTACGGGGCCCGTTTCGCGCCCCCGACGCGGGTGGCGGGGCCCGGTCCGATACAGTTGGGGGCATGTCGGACACGAAGGCACCCAACGCCGACCGCGGTCGCGGTCGCGACGATCGAGCGACCGGCGCGGCGCGCAGCGCACGGTACGGCGACACGAACCGGCGGCTGCCGGGCAAGCTCATCGTCGTGGGCATCGTAGGGGTGCTCATCGTGGCGGCGGCCTACATCTTCGTGCAGATGAACCGGGTGTCCGCCCCGGACGTCTCCGCCAGCCAGGCCGGCTGGGCGCGCGAGGAGGGCCGCGAGGACGACGTCTTCATCTTCACCCTGGACGTCACCCGCGAGGATCCCTCGCTCGACGCGTACTGCGTCATCTACGCCCTCAACTACGACGTCGCCGAGGTCGGCCGCCGCGACGTCTTCATCCCGGCGGGCGGCCCGTCGACGGTGCGCATGGACGTGCCCATCCAGACTCGCGAGCAGGCCGTGGCCGGTGACGTCTACGGCTGCTCCACCGAGATCCCGTCGTTCCTGGACACGAAGGCGTCGTAAAGCAAACGCGGCGCAGGGCCGGGCAACACCCGGCCCCCCTCGGGTGAACGGCGCTCCCCTTCATTTCGGGGCGCGCCCGGCAATACGGCGGGCCGGTTAACGCAGCGTGACCCCACGGTGGTATCCTGACCCCGTTCACGGCCCCGGCTGGGGCCGATTTTTCATATTCCGGGCTGGCCACGCCAGCTTTTTCCGCCGATCGACGACCCGTCGGACGGCGATGCAGACCAAGGAGGCACCATGACCGACTCCAACAACCCGTGGCTCACGCAGGAGTCCTACGACAAGCTCAAGTCCGAGCTCGACGCCCTGTACGAGAACCGCCCGATCATCGCCGCCGAGATCAACGAGCGACGCGAAGAGGGCGACCTGAAGGAGAACGCCGGTTACGACGCCGCCCGCGAGCAGCAGGGCCAGGAGGAGGCGCGCATCCGCTACCTCGAGGACCTGCTGCAGCGCGCCACCGTCGGCGAGACCCCGCAGGAGTCGGGCGTCGCGTTGGTCGGCACCGTCGTGCACGTCTACTACGACGGCGACGAGGACGACAAGGAGACCTTCCTCATCGGCACCCGCGGCGCGGATTCCTCCAACCCGAACCTGGAGACCTACTCCACGGATTCGCCGCTGGGCCGCGCGCTCGTCGGCGCCAAGGAGGGCGAGACCCGCACGTACAAGTCCCCCACGGGCGACGACGTCGAGGTCACGCTGATCAAGGCGGAGCCGTACGACCCGGAGTTCCAGGACTAGTTTCCGGCGCCATCCCCGGGATGGCGGAACGCTGGCGCCGGCCGGCATGGAGAAGAGCGGCGGAGGAAGATTCCTCCGCCGCTTTCGCATTGCCCCGATTCGCTTTTCGACGGCCGGCCTCCCCGTCGAGGGGCCGCCCGACGTGGCCGCCGGGGATCAGTGGGCGTTGACGACGCTCATGATGAGCGCGCTGAACCTGCCCGCCTTCACCAGCTGCAACGGGGTGAACTGGCGAAGGAACAGCGTGCGTTTGGTCGGCTTGGGCGCCTGGCCGATGCGCTTGCGCACCTCGATCGACGCCGCGTCCGTGGGTTCGAAGGTCTCGTGATCGTTCATCGTGCTTGCATCCTTTCCGTTTACTCGGGGATGAGGAACCAGAATGGGCGGTGGCGGGCCTTCCACAGGAACATGTAATGGAGCATCAGCTTCACCCAGTGCCCGCCGAGCCCGATCTCGCCGGTGGTCTTCTTGGAGCGGCCGGTTTCCGGGTACGTCTCGAAGTCCGGGACGACGGGATGCATGAGCATCGATGCGGCGGAACCCGCCCGCATTCCGACGCCCGTGGAGGCGACGCAGGCGGCGCCCATCCGGGCCAGCGACGCCTTCCGCTCCTCGGCCGTTTCCGGGCTGAGGATCCGATCCGCGATGGTCAGCGCCGCTTCACGGCCCATCACGCCCGATGGCATTCCCGTGCGCGGCGGGGACGGCGCGATCTTGGTGCCGTTGGGCGTGATCCGAGGCTGCGAAATCGCGTGCGGCGGGGCGAACGCGATGCCCACGGCCCAGATGTTGTCGAACGCGGGGCTTCGATAGGTCTCCGGCCAATCGTCCGCTCGCCACTGGCCGGGATCTTCGACGCCGTAGCGTGCGTCGACCTTCATCATTCCGTTCGGGGCGAACAGCTCATCGAACATGTCGCGCCCATCCGCGCCGGTCGCCTTCAGCGGAACGCCGGTGAACGGCGGCAGGAGCATCGCGAAGTCGAAGGCGAGCTCGTGCATCGAACCATCGAGGCTTTCGTACTTCACCAGTCCCGGCTGCACCTCCTTGACGCCGGCGCCGACGATGGCGTGGACGCCGCGCTCGCGGAAGAGCGACTCGGTCCACAGTCGGGATTCGGTGAGGTACCCGTTGTCGGTGAAGCGCATTCCGCCGACGCCGAAGTCGCCGAGCTCCGCCTCGTTGGTCAGGTAGACGAGATCCGCCTGCTCGCGCACGCCCGCGCGGCGCAGCTCATGATCGACGTTGAACACGTACTCGAAGGCGGCTCCCTCGCACGTGCACGTGCCATGGCCCATTCCGACGACGAGGGTCGCCCGTCGCCCGGTGGTCTTCATCTCGTCGATGAGCGCCGTCAGTTCCGCGGCGCAATGCACGGCGTGATCCTTGGTGCACACCGACAGGGAGTTTCCCCCGCCGTCCGGGCCGAGTCCCGGGGTCGCGTCAAAGGTCAGGCGCGGACCGGTGGCGTTGATCAGGTAGTCGTACTCGATTTTCCCGAGTTCGCCTTCATGGCCGGCATCGACGCGCTCGTAGGTGACGAACGGGCCCCTCGAGCCGTCCCCTTCGGGGTGGATGCCCGTCGCCTTGGCCTGGTGGAACTTCGCGCCCATCTTCTCATAGACGGGAGGCAGGTCGAACACGACCTTCTTTCCCTCCATTGAACCGGTGCCCACCCAGATGTTGGAGGGAATCCAGTTCCACTGCTTGTTCGGGGAGATCACGACCACCTCATGGTCGGTCCCCTTCAATGCGCGGGTCAGATGCTGCGCGGCAGTGTGCCCGCTCACCCCTGCCCCGAGAATGACCGTCCTGGCCATCGTCCCGCTCCTTTCACCGAAGCACTGCCGATACCCCATTGGGTATTTGGTATGACCCACGTTACGCCCGAGCTTCGGTGCTGGCAATGGTCCAATTTTCCGAGGGCGCCCTTCCGGGGGTCGACGACGGTTCCCGGTCCCCCCGTTCGGCGAGATGGCATGCGAAAGGGCCCCGGTGAAAACCGGGGCCCTTCTTTCATGTCGCCCGTGGGCGGCAGATCACCGCCGCGTGGCTAGTCCCTGAAGTAGGACAGCAGGCGAAGGATCTCGATGTACAGCCAGACCAGGGTGACCGCCAGGCCGAGGGCGACGCCCCAGGCGTAGTTGGCGGGCGCGCCGGCGCGGACCAGCTTGTCGGCCTGATCGAAGTCGAGCAGGAAGCTGAACGCCGCCAGACCGATGCACACCAGCGAGAAGATGATGGCGATCGGGCCGCCGTCGCGCAGCGGGGAGCCGATGCCGAACACGGCCAGCAGCAGGTTGCCCAGGGCCAGGACCAGCACGCCGATGAGCGCGGCGGTCATGAACCGGGTGAACTTCGGGGTGACGCGGATGGCGCCCGACTTGTAGACCCACAGCATGCCCGCGAAGACGCCGATGGTCGCGATGACCGCCTGCGAAATCAGGCCGAAACCGTTGGCGCCGGCGACCTCGAAGCCGGCGAACATGAAGCTGACGCCACCGACGAACAGGCCCTCCAGCGCGGCGTAGCCCAGGGTGATCGGGGCGGAGCCGTACTTCTTGCCGAACGTGGAGATGAGCACCATCACCAGGCCGCCGATCGCGCCGACGATGGTGAGGATCATGGCCAGGCCCAAGCTGACGAACGAGGCGATGGCGAAGTTGACCGCCGCGAACGCGACGATGACCGCCAGGGTGATGCCGGTCTTTGACACGACGTCGTCGACCGTCATCGGGCGAACATTCTGCGCCTGCTGCGGAGCGCCGTACTGGCCCTGCCCGTACGGATCCTGACCGTACTGGTCCTGGCCGTAACCGCCCGGGCCGTACTGCTGCTGCCCGTAGTGGTGGGCGCCGGCCTGGCCGCGGGCGACGGTCTTGGTGAGCGAGCTGAATGCGGGGTTACTGCTTTCGCGCACGTCGTCCTTCCTTCCGGCCTTCTTAACGGCCGAGTATGAGTTGCCTTACGAGACGTATAACGGTCGAACCCCCGGGATTGTTCCCGATCCCGCACGTTTTCGCAGCCGGAGATTCCCCTCCGGATCGGCTCCGCCGAGGGGTACGATCAAGGTGCCGAAAGAACCGGCGCCCCCGCGAACGCGGCGACTGACGAAACGGCGCCGACGACGACGAAAACAGTCGATCACAACTGAACGAAGAGGAGGACGACATGGCCGGCGATTACGATGCCGACACCACTGGCGACTTCGACGAGAACACCCTCGACGGATCCGAGGGCCTCGATGCGGACCACATGACCGGCGACGGCGAGAACTACGTGATGGATCCGCCGGACCGGTGGCGCGGGGCCGAGCCCCATGACACCCTCGATCGGCGGCTCGCCGAGGAGAAGCCCGACATCGATCCCGACGACGATCCGGACGTGGATCCGGAGATGCGCTACGGCGACGTCGATGGCCAGGAGCCCTTCGAATTCGGGGAGCACGGCAACCGCGACCCCGATCGCAGCCGCCGACTGGGCTACACCGACAACTGAGGCTCGCCCGGTCGCGAAGGCGCGGGCCGTCTCTGCGGCCCGTCCCTTTCCGAAGGAGCGTGCGGTCACGGGGGCGCCGGCCGTCGTCAAGCGAAACGGCCCGTGAGCCGCCACCGCCGCGTACGATCGCGGCCATGAACGCGACCACCACCGCCACCGACCGCGCCACCGGCGCGCAGGACATCCGCAATCCCCTGACGCCCGAGCTCGTCGAACGACTGCTGAAGCGGGCGTCCGTCGCGGGGTCGGACACCCGCACCATCTCCTCCCCCTTCACCGGCGAGGCGCTGGCCGACATTCCCGTGGGCGACGCCGCCGACGTCGAGCGCGCCTTCGAACGCGCACGCTTCGCGCAGGCCGCATGGGCCCGCATCCCCGTCAACTCCCGCCGCGAGGTCCTGCACCGCTTCCATGACCTGGTGCTCACCCACCAGGACCAGCTTATGGACGTCGTGCAGGCCGAAACGGGCAAGAACCGCGCCTCCGCCTACGAGGAGGTGCTGCACGTCGCCATCACCGCCCGCTACTTCGGCAACCAGGCCGACGCACTGCTGAAGCCGACCAAGGCGCACGGCGCACTGCCCGTGCTGTCCAACACGACCGTCCACCACCATCCCAAGGGCGTCGTCGGCGTGATCAGCCCGTGGAACTACCCGCTGACGCTGGCGATTTCCGACGCCGTCGCCGCGATCATGGCGGGCAACGGCATCGTGCTCAAGCCGGACTCCACCACCCCGTTCTCCGCTCTGATGGCCGTCGACCTGCTGTACCGCGCCGGCCTGCCGGAAGACGTCATGCAGGTCGTGCCCGGCCCCGGCTCCGTCGTCGGCCAGGCGATCGTGGCCAACGCCGACTACCTGATGTTCACCGGGTCCTCCGAAACCGGCAAGTCCCTGGCCAAGCAGTGCGGCGAGCGGCTGATCGGCTTCTCCGCCGAACTCGGCGGCAAGAACCCGCTGATCGTCGCCGAGGACGCCAACGTCAAGGCCGCCGTCGAGGGCGCCCGAATCGCGTGTTTCACCAACTCCGGCCACCTGTGCGTGTCCATCGAGCGAATCTACGTCGCCGACGCCGTGTGGGACGAGTTCGTCCCCGCCTTCGCCGACCGGACCAAGGCCATGAGCCTCGGCGCCGGGTACGGCTGGGAGGTGGAGATGGGGTCGCTGCAGTCGCAGGGCCAGTTCGACATCGTGCAGAAGATGGTCCACGACGCCGTCGAAGCCGGGGCCACCGTGCTCGCCGGCGGTCGTGCCCGCCCCGACCTGGGACCGCTGTTCTATGAGCCGACCGTCCTGGCCGACGTCCCCGAGGGCGTCGAGCTGCTCACCGAGGAGGTCTTCGGCCCGGTCGTCGTCGTTCATCGCGTCTCCGACGCGGAAGAGGGCATCCGCCGCGCCAATGATTCCCGCTACGGCCTCAACGCCTCGCTGTGGTGCTCGCCGTCGCGCGCCAAGGAGCTGGCGCCGAAGATTCAGGCGGGGTCAGTCAACGTCAACGACGGTTTCGCCGCGACCTTCGCCTCCCTCGACGCCCCGATGGGCGGCTTCAAGGAATCCGGCGTCGGCTACCGCCAGTCCGGCGGCGGCCTGCTCAAGTACACGGATCCGCAGACCGTGACAGTCCAGCGGGTGACCCCGATTTCGATGCCGGCACTCGAGCGCGAGACCTACGCGAAGGTCTTCACCACCGCGCTGAAGCTGGGCAAGAAGTTCGGCGTGCTGCCGTAAGGCGGAATTCTCCCCGCTCAACGGGCCAGCCCCTTTGGGTTGGCCCGTTTTTCATGCCAAACAACCCATAGGGAGATTCACCGCCACAATTCCGCAATCGCGCACAATCGCGATTCCCCAACGATTCCAGCAGGTGGCCATATTCACTTTTCTGAAAATTCCGCAAACCGCCAAATAGACTTCACGACAAACGGCTAACGCCGATAACTCCAAACCAAGGAGCGGGAATGCGTATTCGAACCACGATGGCAGTGGCGGCCACCACGCTGCTCGTCGCATTGGGCACCCCATTTGCGGTCGCCCAAGATTCCGACGACGTCTCCGACACCACGACGATCACGGAGACCGACACCGTCATCGAGGAGGTCGCCGAAGAGGCGGAGGATCCGGTCGCGGAGCAGCGCGACGACGAGTCCGCCGCCAGGACGCCGGAACCTGCGGCTCCGGAAGCCCCCGAACGATCGGCGGGAGCACGAGCCGCGAATGCCGACGATGAGCCGACGGCGGAATTGCAGGCGGAGGAAGTCACCCCGGAAATCGTCGTCGTCGAGAACCCGTACTTCCGTGTCCTCGATTCGAACACGTGCCAGAGCATCGGCGGTTCGGAGTACGACATCGCGATGCAGCAACGTTCCGATGACGGGACCTGGACCGGGGATCCGAACGGCCCATTCGCAATTGACGCGAGCTCCAACACATTGCGCCAGCAACTCCCCTACTACCCGAACTGAGATGAGGCGAATCAGCGCGCCACCGGCCGCCTGGTCCTGTCTCCCACAAAGGTGCCTTCCCGCTGCGGTGCACTGCCGGATACCGTCATCATCCAGCCGAATGGCCCCGACTCATGGGAAATCGTCGATGGCGACGGATACGTCATGCGCAATGGGATGATGCTCGAGCTGCCCGTCGAATGCTCCGGCCCCATCGAGGGCCCCGTGGGGACCGAAGAAGACAAGCTGACCTACGAAGGCTACCGCTCGCCCCGCTTCGTCGTCGTCGATGATCAGACCGGCGAGGTCATCGCCGGCGCGTTCTGGAGCGGCACCTCCTGCACGACGCAAAACGGCGAGCCGGATTGGACCTGCACCCGCCTCGGCGACTACATGCACGTGACTTTCCCCCTCGACGCTTCCGAGGGATTCATCGTCAGGGACATCGACCTGCAGGAGAACGGTGGGGTGGCGCAAGAAGGAAGCCACGAAATCGTGCTCAAGAACGATCTCGCGGCGCCCGGCTGCACCCTCGTGGACGAGGAAGTCACCTACCGGAAGACCGGCGAAAAGGTCGAGGCGTGGGACGCCGACAACGGCGGCCCCTTGGCCAAGTTCACCTACCGCGAGACGCAGGCGCCCGGCGACTTCGACTTGACCGATGCCCGGTTCACCTGGACGGGCACGGAGGATGGCTGGGACGTCGTGGCCACCGACGCCGAGGGCAACCCCGACCCGGAAGCCCAGGAACTCGTGTACCCGCTGGGCAATGGCACCGAGAACGTGTGGGCGATCGCGAACAAGCGCGAGTCGGATACTCCGCCGGCATCGACGGACCCGAGCAGTCCCCCGTCGTCCACCGACCCGTCCGAGTCGACGAAGCCCTCCGAGTCGACCAAGCCGTCGGAATCCACCGACCCGAGCAAGCCGTCCGAGTCCACCAAGCCCGGTGGCGGTCCCAAACCGTCATCCTCGACGAAGCCGTCCGGCAGCACCAAACCTTCGGGCAGCACCAAACCTTCGGGCAGCACCAAACCTTCGGGCAGCGCAAAGCCGTCGACGTCGACCAAGCCCGGCGCCCAGCCCGCCACTCCGAAGCCCCCGACCTCGGGCGGCTCCGGCGGGGGCTCGCTGGCCAAGACCGGCGTGTCCGTGGTCGGCCTGATCGCCGTGGCCGGAGCCGCCATCGCCGGCGGCGCCTACCTGGTTCGCCGCAACCGCACCAAGTAGCCCCGCGCACTGACGGCGAAACCCCGGGCCGGTGATCATCCACCGGCCCGGGGTTTTCCCATCGGTGCCCCCGGCGAGACTCGAACTCGCAACTCGCGGATTTTAAGTCCGCTGCCTCTGCCAATTGGGCCACGGGGGCTTGACGACGTCCCACGCGCCGCGCGGCGACGTCGCAAAGCAAGAAGAAGCCGGGCCCCGGCTCGCCGTGACGGCGGCGGGGACCCCACGTGCGGCGCTACTGCTCCGCGCGGGCCAGCTTCTCGTCGACCAGTCCGGCGACGATGCCGTCCAGGATATCCTTCTCGCTGACGTGGAACTCCAGGGGCGCCGCATTGCGCGAGCCCCGGTCCTTGCCCTTTTCGCGGGACTTGGCGTCGGCCGCGGCGGCCTCGAACATGTCCATAAGGCCGTCGATGACCAGCACGCCGCCCGCGAAGACGTCGGCGCGGCCCGGGTGCATGACGGGGTTCTCGGCGAGCGTGCGGCGATCGGTGGCCAGCACCGACTGGTTCAGCGACCGCAGCGCGGTGAATCGCAGCGTGGACAGGTGGATTGCCGAGGGATCGTAGGTCTCCAGGCCCTGCGCCAGCGCCGACAGCGTGGTGTACGTGCCCGCGCAACCGACGATGGTGCGGGCGCCCGCGACGGGCACGGCCTCGCGCACGCGTTCGCACTGCTCGGCCACGTACCGGCGGGCGGCCTCGACCTGGGCGGGCCTCGGCGGGGAATCCACCAGGAAGCGCTCCGTCAGGCGGACGCTGCCCATCGGCACGGACAACGCGCCATGGACGGTGCCGTCGTAATCGCCGACGATAACCTCCGTCGACCCGCCGCCGACGTCGATGACGCAGAACGGGCCCTCCTCCGGGTGCAGGTCGTCGACCGCCCCGCGGAAGGACAGTGCGGCCTCCTCGTCGCCGGAGATGACCTGCGCCTCCGCGCCCCAGTCCGCGAGGAGCTCGCGGGTCATGGCGAAGAATTCGTCGCGGTTGGACGCGTCGCGCGACGCCGACGTCGCCACCATGCGCACCGCCTCGACGCCCTCGGCGCGCATCAGCGCCGCGTACCGGGTCAGGGCCTCGCGCACGCGCTGCAGCGCCGCGTCGGCGAGACGGCCGGTCGCGTCGACGCCCTCGCCCAGCCGGACGATCTCCATCACGCGGTGCAGCTCGGTCAGCTCCAGCACGCGGTCGTCGCCGCGGCGGACGTCGGTGATGAGCATGCGGATCGAGTTCGTGCCGCAGTCCACGGCCCCGAAGCGGGTCATCCGTCGCCCCTCTCGATGCCGAGCTCGGCGCACGTGGGCCAATCCTCCGGGATCGCCGTGCCGCGCAGGCCGGTGCCCTCGGCCGCCAGCGCCACCGACTCGGTGCCCAGGCGGAAGTGATCCGGGCCCTCCGCCAGCGCGTAGGCGATGAGCACGTGCAGGCATTTCACCCGGTCAGGCATGCCGCCGCCGGAGAAATCGGTGCCCAAGTCCTCGATGGCGTTGCGCTCGCGCAGGTAATGCTCGTGGGCGGCGCGGTAATCCGCGGCCAGCTCCTCGTCCTCCTGCAGACGCCGAGACATGTCCCGCATGACGCCCGCGACCTCGAGCCGCGACGCCTCGGCGGTCAGCCGCGGGTCCGTCAAGTAGTGCAGCGTCGGGAACGGGGTGCCGTCGTCGAGCCGCGGGGCGGTCTTCACCACGCCGGGCGCGCCGTCCGGGCACCGGTAGGAGATCTCCAGCACGCCTCGCGGGGTGCGGCCGAGCTGCGCGGCCACCGCCTCCAGATCTGCGGGGTCAACGTTCATGGCGGATCCTCCTGTCCCCGCCCGCGCTCGGCGGGGGCGATTCACGGGCATTTCAAATAAGAACTTGCTTTACGACGACTACGGCCGCGCCCCGAAAGGAGCCGGCCGAATGGTCACCTTACCGGTTCAGAGGCGGTTAGCCGGCTTCGGGAGCCGGTTCGGGCGCCTGCTCCGGGACCGTCGGCAACCTGTCGGGGCGAGTCGCCTCGTCACGGGCAGGGTTGGCGGGCTTCTCCTCCTCCGGCGGCAGCGACACCGAATCCCACAGCTGCTCATACCAGGACTTCGTCGGCAGGGGCTCCTCCCCCACCGGATCGTCCCCGGTCACGGGGCCCAGCGCCGGGTCGATGATGCGGAACGGGGTCTCCCCCTCCTCCACCAGGCCCAGACGGATGCGCGCCTGTTCCTTGATGTACCCCGGGTCGGAGAACCGGTCCTTCTCCGCCTGCAGCTCGCGGGTGCGTTCCTCCATCCGCGCGATGTTCTCCCTGGTCTCCGCCAGTTCGGCGCGCTGTTCGGCGAAGGTCCGCAGCGGCATGGCCAACGTCAGCACCAAGAACACCAGCAGCCCGGCCATGATCAGCGTCTGGCCAGTCGTCAACGACCCCAGCCCGCCGGCGCCCCGCCGATCCGACGCGGTCGCGGCGGTGCCCCCTCGCACTCGACGGCCACGCGCTGTTTTTCCCATGCCCGGAATCATACCCGGCGGGGCACGGCGAAAGGGGCCGGGCCGTCGAACGACCCGGCCCCTTTTCGGCCGAATTGCACCTATCCGCCCCGTCCGTCTTGCAGCGGGGCGGAAGTCCCGGGCTCGCGCCCGGTGCGCCCTACTTCTTGAAGCGCGGGAACGCGGAGCGGCCGGCGTAGACCGCGGCGTCGCCCAGCTGCTGCTCGATGCGCAGCAGGCGGTTGTACTTGGCCACGCGCTCGGAACGGGCCGGGGCACCGGTCTTGATCTGGCCGCAGTTCAGGGCGACGGCCAGGTCGGCGATGGTGGTGTCCTCGGTCTCGCCGGAACGGTGCGACATCATCGACTTGTAGCCGTTGTTGTGCGCGACGGCGACGGCCTCGAAGGTCTCCGACAGGGTGCCGATCTGGTTGACCTTGACCAGCAGGGCGTTGGCGGCGTTCTTCTCGATGCCCTCCGCCAGGCGGGCCGGGTTGGTGACGAAGAAGTCGTCGCCGACCAGCTGTACCTTGTCGCCGATCTGCTTGGTCAGCTCGACCCAGCCGTCCCAGTCGTTCTCGTCCAGCGGGTCCTCGATGGACACGATGGCGTACTCGTCGACGAGGTCGCCGTAGACCTTGGCCATCTCCTCGGCGGAGTGCTTGCCGCCCTCGAAGTTGTACACGCCGTCCTCGTAGAACTCCGACGACGCGACGTCGAGCGCCAGCGCGACGTCCTCGCCCAGCTTGTAGCCGGCGGCCTCGATGGCCTCGTTGATCAGGTCCAGCGCGGCACGGGTGGAGTCGACGGACGGGGCGAAGCCGCCCTCGTCGCCCAGGCCGGTGGACAGGCCCTTGTCCTTGATGACCTTCTTCAGCGAGTGGTAGACCTCCGCGCCGACGCGCAGGGCCTCGGAGAAGGACTCGGCGCCGATCGGGGCGATCATGAACTCCTGGACGTCGACGCCGGAGTCGGCGTGGGCGCCACCGTTGAGGATGTTCATCATCGGCACCGGCAGGACGTGGCCGTTCGGGCCGCCAACGTACTGGTACAGCTCCAGGCCGGCGGACTGCGCGGCGGCGTCGGCGACGGCCATGGAGACGCCGAGGATGGCGTTGGCGCCCAGGTTCTTCTTGTTCGGGGTGCCGTCCAGGTCGATCATCAGCTTGTCGATCTTGCGCTGGTCGTCGGCGAACTCGCCGACCAGCTCGTCCTGAATCGCCTCGAGGACGTTGTCGACGGCCTTCTGGCAGCCCTTGCCCAGGTAACGGTCGCCGCCGTCGCGCAGCTCGTAGGCCTCGTGCTCGCCGGTGGAGGCGCCGGAGGGCACCATGGCGCGGCCGATGGAGCCGTCTTCCAGGGCGACCTCGACCTCGACGGTCGGGTTTCCGCGGGAGTCAAGGATTTCGAGCGCGTTCAGTCCGATGATGGGGGCAGCCATAAGTCACCTTTCCGCCGGAACCCTTCCGGCCGTATGACTTCGATTGTGGCACGTTTGGGCGGATCGCGCCGCCACGGGAACCCCGGGCCGAAACCCCGAACGGGGGCCGCTTTACGACGACGGGCCCGCCGCACCCGAAACCGGGGTCACGCCGACTGGTTCAGCGCGTAATTCGCCGCCGCATCGCGGACGTCGCGCAGATATTGCTCCGACTGGTTGTACGACCGGACCGCCGCGGCCCACCCTTCCGGGGTGGCCAGATCGCGGTCGCCGGAGCAGAGCAGGCGCGCGGCCGACGCCGCGGCGTCGTCGATGTTGTGCGGATCGGCCACGCCGTCGCCGGAGGCGTCGATGCCGTGGCGCTTCCACGTCTCCGGGATGAACTGCATCGGGCCCACCGCGCGGTCGAATTCGGCGTCTCCGTCGAGGGCGCCGCCGTCGGTGTCCTTGATTTCCGCGAACCCCGGGGAGCCGTCGAGCGGCACGCCGACGATCGGCGGGCGGACGACGCCGTCGGCCTGGATCTCGGCGGGCTTCATCCAATTGCCCGTGTAGGTGCCGTGGCGCGTTTCCACCTGGCCGAGGCCGGCCAGCGTGTTCCACGTCAGGTGGCACCCCGGCCACGATTCGGCGGCGATGACCTCGGCATTGCCGTAGGCCCGCACGGCCGCCGACGGGATGCGGGTCGCCTCGGCGATGGGCTGCGCCCACTGCGCCAGCTGATCGGCCGTGCGGCCGGGGGCGTGGACGTCGATGCGCGGCGCCGCCTCGGCCGTCGCCGGCGGGACGTTGTCCGGGATCGGCTGCTTGGTGAACGGCGCCTGCACCGGGCCCATGAACATGGTCATCGCCCCGATCATCGCGATGATGGCCAGGACTGCGATCGTCGTGAAGCCCAGGCACCCGCACCCCGAGGATCTGCGGCCATTCCGGCCCTTGCCGCCCCTCCCGCGGGCATCGCCGGACCACGACGGCACGTCGCGGCGACCGCCGCGTCGGCCGCCGCCACGGGGATCAGCGAAGTCGGACACGGGAGCCCATCCTACGGATCACGCCGCGCAACGTGGAAAGCCCAGATGATTACGGCGTTTCGGACGAATCGGACCACTCGTCGGCGGGTCCGCCGTCGGCCGGGGCATCCCAGTCGTCGGCGGGTTCATCGGCGGAATCGTCGGCCGCCGGGGCGTCCAGGCCGTCCAGGTGCGCGAGGAACTCGCGGGCGACGTATCGCGTACGCGCCTCCGACCCGGACTCCAGCTCCAGGCCCGGCGTCGGGCACATGAGCTCGACGGGGATGTCGGAATCGGACATGCCCAACGAGCGGGCGCGCCGAATGGCCTCCTCGGCCAGCGACAGCGCCGGCAGGTACTGCGCGGGCTGCGAACGCGGGCCACCGCGGCCGGCGGACCACGCGGCCTCCTGCTCGTCCAGCGGCATCAGCTCGGCGCCCTCGCCCAGATCGCGGGAGCCGTCGAACAGGTACGGCTTGCGCATGCGCATCTTGTCCACGAACGCCGCGGCGACGTCGTCGATGTCGAAGTCGTCGGCGACCTCCGCCTGGAACAGCACCTGCAGCAGCAGATCCGACAATTCGCCGACGATGTCGCCGCCCTCGTTGACGGCGTCGATGAACTCGAACGCCTCCTCGATCAGGTACGGCAGCAGGCTCGCGTGGGTCTGGCCGGCCTCCCACTCGCCGGTGCGGCGGGCGGCGGCCATCACGTCGATGGCCTCGGCCAGGTTCGGGAACCGCGCGGCTTCGGCGGAGGCGGCGCCACCGGACGCGGGTGTGGCCGCGTACGACGGAGATGATTCGGCTGCC
>NZ_DURI01000017.1 GCF_012837295.1 Corynebacterium sp.
AGTAATGCCGATTTCAGCCAAAGCAGAGGTAATGACATTCAAAAGTGCAGTTTACAAGCAAAAACCCGGGCTTTGCGACGGTGCCGGCACCCTCGTTGCGCGGTGGGAACGTCGTAAAGCGGCGCATACCCCGGGTGGGTATGTGGGTGATGCTAAAAAGGCCTTGCGTCATACCCCCTATGGGTATAACGTCGGCCATGTAAGCAACACGAGGGCCGTCGACTGGCGGCCATCGACCACATGACCGCGGATCCGCGGCCGACGACGAGGAGCATCACCATGAGCATCAAGACGAACTACACCGTCACCGGCATGACCTGCGGCCACTGCGAGGCGTCCGTCAAGGAGGAGGTCTCGGAGGTTCCCGGCGTCACCGCCGTCGAGGTCGATCGCGCGAACGACGCGATGACCGTGGTGTCCGACGAGTCCATCGACCAGGCCAAGGTCATCGCCGCGGTCGAGGAGGCCGGGTACGAGGCTCGCCCGGCGGGCGCGTGAACCCCGCCGTCCGGCTCGGCGCATATGCGCTGATCCTCGCCGTGGTGTTCGTCGCGGCGTACTTCCTCGCGGGGATCTTCGTCCCCGACGGGGTGGTGCAGGCGTGGATGGATTCCGCGTCGACGAACGTCCACGGGCACTGATTCACAGGAAAGAAGGAATGATCATGTCGACACCCGCCGACACCCGCGACCGGGCCACCGCCTCGTCCGGCGCTTCCGGGGAGAAGAACTCCTCCGCGCCGGCGCAGGGGTTCGCCGTCCCGGGTCTCGAGGTCGACCTCGACATCACGGGCATGACCTGCGCGTCGTGCGCCAACCGCATCGAGCGCAAGCTCAACAAGCTCGATGGCGTCACCGCGTCGGTCAACTACGCCACGGAACGCGCCCATGTCACGGCGCCGGATGGCTACGACCCGCAGCTGCTGCTCGACACCGTCGACGCCGCCGGTTACGGGGCCACGCTGCCGAAGCCGAAGGCGGAGGACGGTGCGGGCGCCGGGGCGTCGTCAAGCGAGGACGCGGACACGCCCGCCGACCGCGAGCTGGAGGCCCTGCGCAACCGGGTGATCGGCTCCGTGGCGCTGTCCGTGCCGGTCATCGCCATTTCCATGTTCCCGGCGCTGCAGTTCACCAACTGGCAGTGGCTGGTGCTCACGCTGACCGCGCCGGTGGTGGTGTGGGCCGGGTGGCCGTTCCACCGCGCGACGTGGAAGAACCTGCGGCACGGCGAGGCGACCATGGACACGCTGATCACCGTCGGCACCCTGGCGGCTTTCCTGTGGTCGCTCTACGCCCTGTTCCTGGGTACGGCGGGCACGCCGGGGCTCAAGCACGAGTTCACGTTGTCCGTCGCGCCGACCGACGGCGCCGCCAACATCTACCTCGAGGTCGCCGCGGGCGTGATCATGTTCGTGTTGGGCGGCCGGTACTTCGAGAAGCGGTCCAAGCGCCGCGCCGGCGACGCCCTGCGGGCCATGCTCGACCTGGGCGCCAAGGACGTGCGTCTGCTTTCCGACGGCACCGAGCAACTGATTCCGGCGTCGCAGCTGAAGGTCGGGGACCGTTTCGTGGTGCGGCCCGGCGAGAAGATCGCCACCGACGGCCTGGTGGTCGACGGCAAATCGGCGGTCGACGAATCGATGCTGACCGGCGAGTCCGTGCCGGTCGAGGTCGCGCCGGGCGACGAGGTCACCGGGGCGACGGTCAACGCGTCGGGCCGGCTGGTCATCGAAGCCACCCGCGTCGGATCCGACACGCAGCTGGCGCAGATGGCGAAGATGGTCGAGGACGCGCAGTCCGGCAAGGCCGAGGTCCAGCGCCTGGCGGACCGGATTTCCGGCGTGTTCGTGCCCATCGTCATCGCCATCGCCGTGGCGACGCTGGGCGGATGGCTCGGCGCGGGCTTCCCCGTGTCGGCGGCGTTCACTGCGGCGGTGGCCGTGCTGATCATCGCGTGCCCGTGTGCGCTGGGTCTGGCGACGCCGACGGCGCTGCTGGTGGGCACCGGCCGCGGCGCGCAGATGGGCGTGCTGCTCAAGGGCCCCGAGGTGCTGGAGTCCACGCGGCGCATCGACACCGTGGTGCTGGACAAGACCGGCACCGTCACCAGCGGCGACATGGCGCTGGCGGAGGTCTGGGCCGGCGAGGGCGTCGACCGGGACGAGCTGTTGCGCCGGGCCGGGGCCGTGGAATCGGCGTCGGAGCATCCCATCGCCCGCGCCATCGCGGACGGTGCGAAGGCGGACGTCGGTGAACTGCCGGCGGTCGGCGACTTCGTCAACCTCCCGGGCCAGGGCGTCCGGGCCAGCGTCGACGGCGTCGAGGTGACGGTCGGCCGCAATCTCGGCGAGCTGCCGGACGACCTCGCCGAGCGATTCGACGACGCCGTCAACGCGGGCCGCACCGCCGTGACGGTCGCCTGGGATGGCCGGGCGCGCGGCGTGCTGGTCGTCTCGGACCAGGTGAAGCCGACCTCGGCGGCGGCGATCGCCGAACTGCGGGCGCTCGGTTTGGAACCGGTGCTGCTGACGGGCGACAACGCGGTCGTCGCGAAGCATGTCGCGGATGAAGTGGGCATCGACGATGTCCGGGCCGAGGTCATGCCGGCCGACAAGGTCGACGTGGTCAAGGCGCTGCAGGCGGAGGGCCGGGTCGTGGCCATGGTCGGCGACGGCGTCAACGATGCCGCCGCGCTGGCGCAGGCCGACCTGGGTCTGGCCATGGGCACGGGCACCGACGCCGCCATCGAGGCCGCCGACATCACCCTGGTGCGCGGCGATCTGATGGCCGCCGTCGATGCCGTGCGCTTGGCCCGGCGGACGCTGGGCACCATCAAGGGCAACCTGTTCTGGGCGTTCGCCTACAACGTGGCGGCGATCCCGCTGGCCGCGCTGGGGCTGCTCAACCCGATGCTGGCGGGCGCGGCGATGGCGTTCTCGTCGGTGTTCGTGGTGTCCAACAGCCTCCGGTTGAAGGGCTTCCGCAGCAAGGCCACCGGCGTCAACGACTCCGCGGGCCGCGCCGACCATTCCGACGGTTCCGACAATTCCGACCGTTCCGACGGTCCCGACCGTTCCGACAATGCGAAGGCGGTGGCGTAAATGCGCAACGATCTCCAGGACCTCGACGGTGGCGATGTCCGCCACGAGCTGCCTTTGACCGAGGCCGGGGCGGAAACCAGCCCGGGCGGATGTGCCGACGGATCCTGCGGTTGCTCGCATCACGGCTACATCAGCGACAAGAAGCGCTACCTTGCGCGACTCAAGCGCATCGAGGGCCAGGTCCGCGGCGTGCAGCGGATGATCGACGACGAGAAGTACTGCATCGACATCCTCACCCAGATCTCGGCGCTGAATTCCGCGCTGAAGTCGGTGTCGCTGGCGCTGCTCGACGATCACCTCCGCCACTGCGTCGTTTCCGCCGCGCAGGACGGCGGCGACGAGCTCGACGTGAAACTCGAGGAAGCCTCCGACGCCATCCGCCGCCTGGCCAAGTAGCGCGCCGGGCGCAGGCGTCGAAGGTCCCGCCGGGATGACCAGGGATTTTGTGGAAACTGGACCCCTTGGGTAATCTTCGACGCGGAGGATTCGCCTAGCGGCCTATGGCGCTCGCCTGGAACGCGAGTTGGGAGCAATCCCTCAGGGGTTCAAATCCCCTATCCTCCGCCAAAGAGAACCCCCTGGTCTTCTGACCAGGGGGTTTTCGCATGCCCGTACCGCGATTTGGCCGCGCCTCAGCCGCGCTTGGCTCGGCCGATCCCCATTCGGCCGCCGTCGTTAGTCGGCGGTGGCGCGCTCGCCGATGAGCCTGGGCACCAGCTTCACCAGGATCACCATCGCCACCAGTTCCACCATCGTCTGCGTGACGACGGCCAGCGCGGCGATTTCCAGCCCTTCCGGAAGAGCCAGCGCCAACGGCAGCACCACCAGCGAATTGCGCGTCACCGCCGAAAAACCCACGGCCCGGGTGGCCGGGACGTCGAGGCGCGCCAGGCGGGCCGTGAGCACGCCGAACAGCAGGGCCAGCGGCACGAACACCGCGTAGATGGGCACCAGGCGGGCGAGCCGTCCGAACTCGGAACCGACTTCGGCGATCTGGGAAGCGATCACCAGCGCCAACGTCGCCATCAGCAAGGGCACCATCGCGGCCGCCATGACGCGCTCCACGCCGCGCGCCGCCCGCTGAGGGGCGGTTGCGGGGAGCGTCGGGGCGTCGTCAAGCGAATCCGCGCGACCACCGACCGCCTGCACGACCGCAGCCGCGGCGAGCGGCACCACGATCAGGAACGCGAACGCGGCGATGAACGGGCCGGGGTCGAGGAAGCCATCCAGCGCCTCGCCGGCGAAAAGGCGGCCCGGCCCGACGAACATGAGCAAATACACGGGCAGAAACACCATCTGCAGGGCCAGCAGCAGCGGCGTCGCCGCGAGCAAACGCGCACGGGCGCCGCCGGCCAGGCCCGTGAACGGGATGACGTAATCGATGCACGGCGCGAGAAGCACCAACAGCACGCCGATGAGCAGGCCCCGGTCATCGACCACGAACCGGGACAGCACGAAGACGATCCACGGGATGACGAAGAAATTGACGCCCACGATCGCCGCCCCGAAGCGGATGTCGCGGAACGCCAGTCCGATGCGGATCATCGGCACGGACAGGAACGTGGCGAACAGCAACAGCGCCAGGGTCGGGGTGACCCACCACGCCAGTACGGCGGGCAATCCGGCCCAGCCGGCGGCCTCGGCGCCGAAACCGACCGTCGCGCCGACCGCGATCGCCGCGAGATACAGCGCGACTTGGTGCTCATCCCACCACTTGGGAATTCCCACGGGGCGGGGGACACGAGTCGCACCCGATGCGAGGCCCGGAGCGCCCGGAGCGTCGGCAGCGCCGACGGGCTCTGGATCATGGCCGGGGACCGTCATGGCGCCTCCCTTCGACGTGGCGGGGCGATCCCCACCGAATCTAGTGAAGGACCGGCCCCGCCGTGGCCCCGCCGTGGCCCCGCCGTGGCCAAGCCGCGGGTCAGCGCAGCTGGTCGGCCATGATGCGGCCCATGGCGCGCGAACCCTCCAGCGTCGGGTGGAGCTTCATGTTGTGGTCGCTGGTGGTGTCGAAGATGCCGGAGACGTAGCGCTGCGAATCGGGCGCCGCGCAGGTGCCGTGGCCGCGGGTGAGCGCCTTCATGTCGATGAAGCGCAGGCCGTTGACGTCGGCGGCGGTGCGGATGCTGGACTGCAGGGCCATTTCGATGCCGCCGGCGCCCGGCACGGTGATCGGCGCGGGGACGTTCGGCGTGGTGTTGATGACGCAGAGGTTGTCGCCGTCGCCGAGTTCCGGGTAGCCCGCCATGACGATCTCGGCGTTGGGGGCGGCGTCGCGGATGCGGTCGCGGGCGTCGGTGATGGTCGCCTGGTAGCCGCTGGGCAGGCTGCCGGCGACGCCGAGGACGTGCGTGCCGGTGTCGACCCACTGCAGCACGTCGAGGCCGCCGTACATGAGCACGACCTTGCGGGTGGTCGGGCCGAGGTCGCCCTTGTTCGTGGCGTCGACGACGGTGTTGATCAGGTCGGTGCGCGGAACGCGGCCCAGGCCGTTGCACGAGTAGTCCGCCATGGACACGTCGAGGATCCCCGCCGCCACGCGCGACCAGTTCTCCGCGTCCTGAGGACATCCGCCGGCACCGGGCACCGGCACGCGCGAGCCGCTGGTCGGGCCGGTGCCGGCGATGATGTGGTTGGGCGGCAGCGTCGGGTTGGCGGTGAAGGAGTCGCCGAAGACGACGAGGTCCTTGCCGCTCGGCTGGGCCGCCACGGTCGGGGCAGTCGCGATCATGCCCGCCGCGCAGGCCGCTGCGGCGGTGAGGGCGATGACGGGGGCCTTCGCCGCCTTCACCGAATTCACGGAGTTGCGGAAGCGAGTGGCGAGGCGCGTGGTGCGCATGGGGCGCAAGAAACGGGAGTTCATAGCCTCTTAGTTTCTGCTCAGGCTCCGGCCCTGTCAATATGTCCGGCGGCCGCCGCCGGCGCCCCTGAAAATTACGCGATTGGCATTATGCGCAGGCTCTTCGTCCATGGTGCCCGCGGGGTTGGCGTCGGTCGCCCCGGCTGGGTTAAGGTGTGTTCCGGACCCCACGCGGCGTCCATCTCGTGAACTCCCCCAGGGCAGGAATGCAGCAAGGGTCAGCGGGCTCTGGCGGGTGCGTGGGGTCCCCTTATTTTTTCGGGGGTTTTGCTTGACGACGGCCCGTCCGGGGCGTCGATTTTCGCGTGCGGGGGAGGGGCCGTCGTGAAGCGGGCGGGAAAGGCCGGGCACGCGCGGACGCCGCTCTGCACCGTCACGGCGTTGTGCTCTATTCTTTGTGCTTGACAACTGCACCGATCCACGGTGGCCGTCATCCCGGGCGGCCCGATCGGCGCCGTCGATGACGAAGGAAGCCTGCCATGAAGCTGGATGCGTACGATTCCCACGAGCTGTCGCAGCTCAAGGATGATTTCGCGAAGGAGTACGCCGACCTGAAGGCCAAGGGCCTGAAGCTCGACCTCACCCGCGGCAAGCCGTCGGCGGAACAGCTGGACTTCGCCAATCCGCTGCTGGGCCTGCCGGCGCCGGATTACAAGACGGAGTCGGGCGAGGACACCCGCAATTACGGCAACCTGAAGGGCATCACGGGCATCCGCGAGCTGTGGGCCGGTCTGCTGGGCCTGCCGGTGGACAACGTCATCGCGGGCGACGCGTCGAGCCTGAACATCCAGTTCGACCTGATCAGCTGGGCGATGCAGTTCGGCACCGTCGATTCGGAGCGCCCGTGGAACGAGGAGCCGGTGCTCAAGTGGCTGTGCCCGGTGCCGGGCTACGACCGCCACTTCTCCATCTCGGAGCACTTCGGCTTCGAGATGATCCCCGTGCCGCTGAACGAGGACGGCCCGGACATGGACATGGTCGAGCGCCTGGTCGCGGCGGATCCGCAGATCAAGGGCATGTGGAACGTGCCGGTGTTCTCCAACCCGACGGGCGTCACGTACTCGGAGGAGGTGTGCCGTCGTCTGGTGGAAATGCCCACGGCCGCCCCGGATTTCCGCATCATCTGGGACAACGCCTACATGGTGCACACGTTGACCGACGAGTTCCCGGTGAACCACCCCGTCGTCGCGTGGGCCGAGGAGGCCGGCCACGGCAACCGCGTGTGGGAGTTCGCGTCGACGTCGAAGATCACGTTCGCGGGCGCGGGCGTGGCGTTCTTCGCGTCGTCGGAGGCCAACATCGCCGACTACGTGTCCCACGCGTCGATCCGCGGCATCGGCCCGAACAAGGTCAATCAGCTGGCGCACCTGAAGTTCTTCGGCGACGCCGATGGCGTGCGCGCGCAGATGCTGCGCCACAAGGAGTCGCTGGCCCCGAAGTTCGATCGGGTGCTGGAGCTGCTGGAGAAGCGCCTCGGCGAGTACGGCGTCGCCGAGTGGACGACCCCGAAAGGCGGCTACTTCATCTCGCTGGACGTCGTCGACGGCACGGCGCGCCGCGTGATCGAGCTGGCCAAGGAGGCCGGCATCGCGCTGACCGGTTCGGGTTCGTCGTTCCCGCTGAAGGATGACCCGAACGACCGCAACATCCGCCTGGCGCCGTCGCTGCCGCCGATCGAGGAGCTCGAGGCGGCGATGGACGGCGTGGCCACCTGCGTGCTGTTGGCCGCCGCCGAGCAGTTCTCGGCGCGCTAGCGGGAGATCCGTGGATTTACGTGAGACCGCTTTTTGGGCGCGCCGCCTGTTTCCGGGGGCGGTGCGCATCGCCGTGCGCCAGGCACGGTTGCCGGGTCGGCGCCGCGCGAAGTCGCGGCCGGGCATCCCGGTCAAGGTCGCCGAGTTTTCGCTTTACGACGTCCCGGCGGACGCCGAGGCCGTCCCCGACGTCGTCGAGGGCGCGGCCGCCGATGGCGTGATCGATGGTGGGGGCGTCGTTGGCGGTGGCGTCGTTGACGGAGGAGCCGGTGCCGGTGGTGCCGACTCCGATGGCGCTGATTCCGGTGGAGCGGCCGATGCTCCGCGCCGCGAGATCGCCGCGTTCACCGTGAATTTCGGGCGCGTGGATCTGTCGCTGCGCACTCCGGCGGGCGATGACGTCCGCGTCGAGATGTTCCTGGTCGCCTACCCCGATTCGGTGCCCGTCCCGGATTCCGCCGGCGACGACTCCGCGATGGCCCGCATCGTCGCGGGTGCCGCGGCGCTGGTCGCCGATGACCCGGAGGCCGCGCGGCCGACGCCGGGGTCGGTGATCCCGGACGCCGTCCGCGTGGGGCTCGGCGAGGGCTTCGACGAGTCGGACGTCACGACGCCGCACCTTCTTTGCGTCGTGCCGTACGTCTGGCCGGACGGGGTGCCGACCATCACCGAGGAGCCCGGCAAGATCTCCCTCCATGAGGACACCGGCGGTTTCCCCGACGCCGTGTCCGGCGGCTCCCGCCTGACCACGGTGACGCAGCTGGTGCCCGTCACCGACGACGAATACGCGCATGCCGACGCCCACGGCGTCGAGTCGCTGATGCAGATGCTGGCCGCCGCGGATGCGGACCTGCGGGACCTGGGACGCCGGTCCGTCGTCAAGTAGGAGCCGGATTCGAACGCGGCCCATCCGAGGTCCGGAGCGGCCGGTAGGCTGGGCGCGTGGCTCTGTACAGGAAGTATCGTCCAGCGACGTTTGCCGAGGTCGTGGGGCAGCGGCACGTGACCGACCCCCTGTCCGCGGCCCTGGAATCGCGTGGCGCGGACGGGACCCCGGACAGGATCAACCATGCGTACCTGTTCTCGGGTCCGCGCGGCTGCGGCAAGACGTCGTCGGCGCGCATTTTGGCGCGCAGCCTCAATTGCGTGGAGGGGCCGACGGCGACGCCGTGCGGGAAGTGCGATTCGTGCGTGGCGCTGGGCCCGGGCGGGCCGGGCAACCTTGACGTGGTGGAGCTGGATGCGGCGTCGCACAACAGCGTCGACGACATGCGCGATCTGCGCGACAAGGCGATGTACGCGCCGGCGGAGTCGAGGTACCGGATCTTCATCATCGATGAGGCGCACATGGTCACCAACCAGGGCTTCAATGCGCTGTTGAAGATCGTCGAAGAGCCGCCGGAGCACCTGATCTTCATTTTCGCGACGACGGAGCCGGAGAAGGTGCTGACCACCATCCGGTCCCGCACCCACCACTATCCGTTCCGCCTGCTGCCGCCGAATCTGATGCGCGGGCTGCTGGAGCGGATCGTCGGCGAGGAGCACGTGCACGTCAACGATGACGTGTATCCGCTGGTCGTGCGCGCGGGCGGTGGGTCGCCGCGCGATTCGCTGTCGGTGATGGACCAGTTGCTGGCGGGCGCGGGTCCGGAGGGCGTGTCGTACGAGTTGGCGGCGGGCCTGCTGGGCGTGACGGATCAGTCGTTGCTTGACGACGCCCTGGCGGCCCTCGCATCCGCCGATCGCGCGGCCCTGTTCGGGTGCGTGGATCGCGTGGTGCGGTCGGGCCAGGATCCGAAGAGGTTCGCGGAAGATTTGCTCGGCCGCGTGCGTGATCTGCTGGTCATCGCGGCGGTGCCGAATGCGATGGAGGAGGGGCTGGTCGACGCTCCCGAGGATCGCGTGGATGCGATGCGGGAGCAGGCGACGTCGGTGCCCACGGGGACGTTGACGCGGTTCGCCGACGTGCTGCAGCGGGGGTTGCCGGACATGTCCGGTGCGACGTCGCCGCGGCTGTTGCTCGAGGTGCTGTGCGCGCGGATGCTGCTGCCGGCCTCCGAGCAGTCGGTGGAGTCGCTGATCCAGCGCATCGAGGCGCTGGAGCGCGGTGGCGTCGGTGCGGGTGGCGGTGTTGCCGCTACTGGTGCTGGTGCTGGTGCTCAGCAGCAGGCGCAGCCGGGTCAGGCCGCGCCGCATGCCCAGTCGCAGCCGCAGCATGGCCAGAATCAGGCGCCGGCCCCGCAGCGATCCCAGCAGCAGGCCGCTCCCGCCGGCGGTGGCGGGGATGCCGGTGGATTCGGCGGCGCCGATGATTCCAACCTGTCGCCGCTGCAGCGCGCGCGGATGAAGATGCAGGGCCAGAATCCCCAGGCTGCTCAGCCTTCTCAGCCGCAGCAGCCGGTTCAGCAGCCCCAGCAGTCGCAGCAGGCGCCGCAGACTCCCGCGCCGACTCCCACTCAGCCGCCGGTTCAGCAGCAGCCTGAGCAGCCGGCACAGCCGGAACAGCAGGCGCAGCCCGAGCAAGAGCAGCCGGTTCAGCAGCCGCCGCAGCCCGAGCCGCAGCAGGCCGGTGCGCCGGAGACCCCCGACCAGGAGGAGCAGGCTCGCAAGGCTCGCGAAATGCGCGAGATTTCCCGCCGCATGCAGGAGCAGGCCCGCGAACATGAGCGCGCCGAACGTGCGCGCCTGGCCCAGGAGCGCGAGGCCGCGACCCGCGCCGCCGAGGGCGAGGCGGGTTCCGTCGCGCCGCAGCAGCCGGAGCAGCCGCAGGCCGCAGAACACGCGCCGACCGAACAGTCCGCACACGAGCAGTCTCAGCCCGCGCCGGTCGAGCAGACTTCTCAGCCCCAGCCGGAGCCCCAGGAGGGGCAGGGCGATGTGGGTGTGGGCGAGGCGTCGTCAAGCGATCACCTGAAGTCCCTGCGCGAAACGTGGTCGCAGGTCGTCGAGTACGCGGGCGAGGACAATATCCCCGTGCGCGTCATGGCGGCACAGGCCGTGCCCGTCGCGCTCGAGGGCGGCGTGCTGACCATCGGCCACCACACCGGCGCGCTGGCCAACCGCCTCAACGATCCCGCGAACGCCGCCGCGCTCGGCGCCGCCGTGCAGCGTGTGGAGGGCATCGAGGTGGAGGTGCGGTGCGTCGTCGGCACGTCGCCGCGCGGTGGAGGGGAGCGTTCGGGTGCCCGGGCGCGCCAGCATCAGGCGCCCGCCGCCGAGGGTTCGGAGGGTGCAAAACCCGCCGCAGAGTCCCGCCCCGCCCAGGGGGCCGAGGCCGCTTCGGAATCCGCGGGAAACGAATATGATCGGCGCCAGCCAACCGTTGGCGAATCCAACGAGGGGCATTCACCTGCGGGGATGACGGGCGGGCATTCGGCACCCGACGGCGAGGACTCCGTCGCGGAGATGTCCCCGGCCGAGGCCGAGCAGCGCGTCGACGACCGTGAACGGCAGCAGGAGCAGGCCCGCGAGCAGGCCGCCGAGACCGCGCAGCAGCCCGCGTCGCCGGAACCGCAGGCCGATGCGGGGCGTCCGGTTCCCGCTTACCGACGCATCCTCGAGGAACGCCGCCGCGCCCAAGAGGCCGCGCAGCGAAACGCCGGGGGCGACGGTGGACCGGGCGGACCGGCGGGCGGACAGCAAGGTGGCGGCCACGGTCAGCCCGGTGGTGGCAATGGTCGGCCCGGTAGCGCCGATGCTCAACCGGGCGCGCCCGGCGTTTCGGATGCTCTCGCCGCCGCTCGCAACGCCGCTCAAAGTCACGAGCAGCCGGCCGACGGCGCCAAGAAGAAGTACGTTCCGCCGCCGCCCGCGCCGGGATCGCAGGGCGTGGTGAAGCGCCGCGATGACATCCCGCTTCCGCCGGAGCCCTACGACGACGTTCCCCCGCCGCCCGAACCCGACTTCGGCGACTACCCCGACGACGGCGGATATGGCGCGCCGCCGAGCTTCGGCGGTGGTCAGGGTGGTCCCGGCAGCCAGCGCGGTCCCGGTGGGCGGCAGCAGAATCAGCAGCAGGGCGGTCAGTTCGGCGGCCGACAGAACCAGCAGGTGGGGCAGACCGCACCGCCGCCGGCGTCGGCATCGACTCCGGCATCTGCATCGACTCCGGCATCGGCGCCTTCCGCACCCGGCACGCCGGCGATCGGCGAGGACGGCCTCGACGACGAAGAACGCGAGCTCCTCGACGCCGCCCGCACCCCGGGGCAGTTGGACCATCGCGATCAGAAAGAAGTCGTGATGGAGCTGCTGGCCAAGGAGTTGGGGGCGAAACCGCTGTAGGTGGGGCGTCGGCAAGCAAACCCGCATTCGCCCTGCGCGAACGCGTTCGAAAATGCCCCGCGCCTGCCCGGGGGAATCCGGGGACGCCGCTACAATCGGCGGCGACGTGGGCGCACGACGCCCGCCCGGGCACCGCGGCCGAACCGCAGTGCCGACGATCAAGTGCCCGACCTGCAACGCCCGGCCACACGCGGCCGGCGCCAACCCGAAA
>NZ_DURI01000156.1 GCF_012837295.1 Corynebacterium sp.
GCTGCGCACCCTCCACCCGTCGGCGCGGGCCTGCGGGACCCGCGTCGAATTCGTCGGGTCCTACGCCCACGGTGGGCGCGTGCGCGCGCTGGCCGGCGCGATGATCGACGACGGCCGGGGCTGGACCATCACCGCTCTGCGCTTGATCTAGCTCCGGTCAGAGGTTGCGGCCACGGCGGGCGGACTTGCGGCGCTGGGCGCGGTTGCCCGCATCGCCGTCGGCGCGCTTCTGCTCCGCGGAACCGTCCTCGGCGGGACCCGAGTAGGTCATCTGGGTCGGCTTGGCCTCGGCGCGGGCCAACTCCGGCGCGAGATCCTTCTCGTCGACGACGCCGTCGGCGTTGAGGTCGGCGTTCTGCTTCTGCTCGGCCTGCATGACCTGCTGGCGCACCAGGAACAGCTGGCGGATCGACTCCTCCTTGATGCCGTCCATCATCCCGGAGAACATGTCGTAGCCCTCACGCTGGTACTCGACCAGCGGGTCGGCCTGGGCCATGGCGCGCAGGCCGATGCCCTCCTTGAGGTAGTCCATCTCGTAGAGGTGCTCGCGCCACTTGCGGTCCATGACGTTGAGGATGGTGAAGCGCTCCATGTTGCGCATCTGCTCCTCGCCGCCGATCGCCGCGACGGCGTCCTCCAGCTCGGAGTAGTTCCTGCGCACGTCCTCCTGCAGCACCGTCTCGAGGTCCTTCGCGGACAGGTCGCCGGCGGAGCCGTACTCGTCGCCCTCGACCAGCGACTGCCAGGTCATGGACGGGCCGTACAGGGACTCCAGGGCGTTCCACAGCTCGTCGAGGTCCCAGTCCTCCACGTAGCCGTCGGCGGTGGCGCCTGCGACGTAGGCGGAGATGACGTCGTCCTGCATGTCGCGGACCTGGTCCTTCAGGTCCTCGCCCTCGAGGATGCGGCGGCGCTCGGCGTAGACCACCTTGCGCTGCTGGTTCATCACCTCGTCGTACTTGAGGACGTTCTTGCGGACCTCGAAGTTCTGGCTCTCCACCTGCGTCTGCACGCTCTTGATGGAGTTGGACACGACCTTCGAGTCGATGGGCACGTCGTCCGGCACGTTGAGAGTGTTCATCAGCGCTTCCATGCGCTGGCCGTTGAAGCGGACCATGAGCTCGTCGCGCATGGACAGGTAGAAGCGGGTCTCGCCCGGGTCGCCCTGGCGGGCCGTGCGGCCGCGGAGCTGGTTGTCGATGCGGCGGGACTCGTGGCGCTCGGTGCCCAGGACGTACAGGCCGCCGACCTCGCGAACCTTCTCCGCCTCGGCCTCGGCCGACTCGCGGACGCGCGCGATCTCCGCGTCCCACTCGGCCTCGTATTCCTCCGGGGTCTCCGTCGGCGACAGGCCCTTGGCGCGCAGGTTGAGGTCGGCGATGATGTCCGGGTTGCCGCCGAGCACGATGTCGGTGCCGCGGCCGGCCATGTTGGTGGCCACGGTGACGGCGCCGGGGCGGCCGGCCACTGCGACGATCTCGGCTTCCTTCTCGTGGTGCTTGGCGTTGAGCACGCTGTGCTTGATGCCCTCGCGCTGCAGCAGCTTGGACAGGTGCTCCGACATCTCGACGGACGCGGTGCCCACCAGCACCGGCTGGCCCTTCTCGTGGCTCTCGCGGATGTCCTCGATGACCGCGTAGAACTTCGACTCCTGCGTCTTGTAGACCAGGTCGGGGTGGTCCTTGCGCTGGTTGGGGCGGTTCGGCGGGATCTGCATGACGTTGAGCTTGTACGTCTGGTGCAGCTCGGCGGCCTCGGTCTCGGCCGTGCCGGTCATGCCGGCCAGCTTGTCGTACATGCGGAAATAGTTCTGCAGCGTGACGGTGGCGAGGGTCTGGTTCTCGTTCTTGATCTCCACTCCCTCCTTCGCCTCGATGGCCTGGTGCATGCCCTCGTTGTAGCGGCGGCCGGCCAGCACGCGGCCGGTGAACTCGTCGACGATGAGGATCTCGCCGTTGCGGATGATGTAGTCCTTGTCGCGGGTGAACAGCTCCTTCGCCTTGATGGCGTTGTTCAGGTAGCTGACCAGCTGCGAGTTCTCGGCGGCGTAGAGGTTGTCGATGCCCAGCTGGTCCTCGACGTAGGCGACGCCCTCCTCGCGGACGCCGACGGTGCGCTTGCGCACGTCGACCTCGTAGTGGATGTCCAGGCGCATGCCCTTCACGATCCCGGAGAACGCCTGGTACCACTCCGGCGAGCCGTCGGCCGGGCCGGAGATGATCAGCGGGGTGCGGGCCTCGTCGATGAGGATCGAGTCGACCTCGTCGACGATGGCGTAGTGGTGGCCGCGCTGCACCAGGTCGTTGAGGGAGTGCGCCATGTTGTCGCGCAGGTAGTCGAAGCCGAGCTCGTTGTTCGTGCCGTAGGTGATGTCGGCCGCGTAGGCCTCGCGGCGCTGGTCGGAGCTGAGGCCCGACAGGATCACGGAGGTCTCCAGGCCCAGGAAGCGGTGGACGCGGCCCATCCACTCGGCGTCGCGCTTGGCCAGGTAGTCGTTGACCGTGACCACGTGGACGCCCTTGCCCTCCAGAGCGTTGAGATACGCGGGGAGCACACAGGTCAGGGTCTTGCCCTCGCCGGTCTTCATTTCGGCGACGTTGCCGAAGTGCAGCGCGGCGCCGCCCATGACCTGCACCGGGTAGTGCTTCTGGCCGAGGACGCGCCACGACGCCTCGCGGGCGGTGGCGAAGGCCTCGAGGAGCAGGTCGTCGAGGGATTCGCCGTCCTTCAGGCGGGTCTTGAATTCCTCGGTCTTCAGCCGCAGCTCGTCGTCCGACAGCGCCGCGTACTCGTCGTCGAGATCCAGCACCGCGTCCGCGATGCCCTTGAGGCGCTTGACGGCGCGCCCCTCACCGACGCGGAGCAACTTGCTGAAAGAAAACACTGCGGATGGGACCTTTCCGGCAGACGACTCATGGCCGCACCCCAGCCGGGGCGCTCAAGTCCCCCAGTATAGGAGCATCCCGCGCCCCGGGGTGGGGTGCGGGTGCTTTACGACGGCCCGAGGTTCGCCCGATCAGCCGGCGACGGGAACGAAGACGATGGCGTTGTTCCCGCCGGTGCACCTGTAGGTCGCGTCGCGGCCGTTCATCGATCCGAGGGTGCAGTTCATGGTGTAGGTCCGCCCGGTGACCGGGCTGTAGGCGCGCACGGTGCGATGGGGGACTCCGACGGTGCCCTCCCACACTTCGTCGGAGACGCGCCTGGCGAAGGCGCAACTGGTGTTCGCCGATCCGGTCAGCGCCCCGTTCCGGCAATTGGTGTGCACCGAGGAATCGCCCCACACCCGGGAACGGAATCCGTCATCGGAATCGTCCGATCCCGAATCGCGCACCCGCTCGGTCTCGGTGACCGTTTCCCGCGGCGCCGCCCCCTCGGTGGGTTGTGGCCGGTCGGCATCCTCGCCCGCCGCGGAGGGCGGCGCCGGCGGGGCCTGGGTGGCCACCAGATCAGCGTCATCTCCGGAGTCTTCGCCGACGCCCAGCACCAGCGCGGCGACGACGCCGATGGTGACGATGAGCACGCCCACCAGGCCGATCAACGCGTACATCAACCCGTTTCCGCCGCCCCCTCCCCCGGGCGGCATCGGCGGTTGCTGCGGCGGCGTCCACTGGTGGGTCATGGCGTCCTCTTTTTCGTCGTTCACCCCCACCATATCCGCGACGCGGGAAAAGCCAAGATCCCCTCAGCCTGCGATGCCGACGAACACGACCGCGTTGTTTCCTCCCGTGCAGTGGTAGGTGGCATCCGTCCCGGACCTGTTCTCGAGGACGCAGGACATGGTGTACGTCTGGCCCGTCACCGGGCTGTCCGCCTGGACCGTGACCGTCCTTGGAGTGGGTGTCTGTCCGGCTATCGAGAGGTGGATCGCTTCCGCGACATTGGATGCGAATGCGCAGCTGGTCGACGGCGACC
>NZ_DURI01000157.1 GCF_012837295.1 Corynebacterium sp.
GACGGCAATCGCCGGTGGGCCCGCGAGGCGGGTTTCACCGACGTCAGCCACGGCCACCGGGTCGGCGCCCGCAAGATCGCGGAGTTCGTCTCCTGGTGTTCGGAGCAGGACGTCGGGTTGGTGACCATATACCTGTTGTCCACGGAGAATCTCCGCCGGTCGGCCGACGAGCTGGAGCTGCTCTTCGACATCATCGGCGACGTCGCCGACGAGCTCGCCGGAGCGGGGGAGGACATCCGGTTGCGGATGGTGGGCCACCTGGAATTGCTTCCCGACGACATGGCCGCGCGGTTGCGGCGGGACGAGGAACTCACGGCGGGCAACGCCGGCATCCAGGTGAACATCGCCGTCGGCTATGGCGGCCGGCAGGAGATCGTCGACGCCGTGCGCCGGATCGTCGGAGATGCCGCGGCGGAGGGGGTCGCCGCCGCCGACATCGTCGAGCGCGTCACCCCGGAGGCCATCGGCCGCCATCTGTACACCTCGGGACAGCCGGACCCGGACCTGGTGATCCGTACCTCGGGGGAGCAGCGGCTCAGCGGCTTCCTGCTGTGGCAGTCGGCGTATTCGGAGATCTGGTTCACCGACACGTACTGGCCGGAATTCCGCCGCATCGACTTCCTTCGGGCGCTGCGCGACTTCTCGCAGCGGAGCCGCCGTTTCGGCCGCTGACCTGCCTCGACGCCGGTTGGGCCGGGATCGCCTCGGGCGGGCTGCGCCGGATCGGGGCACAATTGGGGGTATGGCCAACACCACACCCGTCCAGCCCATCATCGTCGTCTCGAACACCCGCTACGGGTCGACGACGGATTATGCGGCGGAGTTCGCCCGCCGCACCGGGGGAATGCTCGTCGGCGGCGAGCACGGGGAATCGTCGCACTCGACCGATGAGCTCGACTCGGTGCTCGCCGAGCGGCCTGATGCGCCGCTGGTCGTGTTCACGCCGAACTACGCGGGCACCTTCGGCGGCGCGAATCTGATGAAGACCGCCGCCCGCGCCTACCCCGACCGGAAGATGGCGCTGGCGGTGATCGGCATGACGCTGTTGGAGGAGGTCCGCGAGAAGGATCCCGCCCGGGCGGCGCTCGACGACGTCGCAGAGCGCGTCCACCGCCATTACCTGCCGGGCCGGATGCTGTTTTCCGTCATGTCGCGCAAGCACCGGGCGGTGCTGTGGACGATGACCCGGATGATCAAGGGGAAGAAGAACCCGTCGCCCAATGAGGTGCAGATGGTCGAGTCCTACGGCGTCGACACCGACCGCGTCGACTACGCGGAACTGGATCCGCTCGTCGCCTGGCTCGAGGGCACCGACGGGAACGCCGGAGGGAAGTAGGCGCGGGCCGTCGTCAAGCGAACTGCGGGCCCCGGTGGAGCGAGGGGGCCGAGCCAGCCCGGGCCGGCGACCAGCCGGGCCGGGGGCCTAGAGCCTGCGCATGCGCACGCGGTCGATGGTGTGATCGCTGGACTTGCGCAGCACCAGCGACGCCCGCACGCGCGTGGGCAGGATGTTCTCCATCAGGTTCGGCAGGTTCACCGTCTGCCAGATGCGGCGGGCCTCGACGGTCGCGGCGTCGTCGCCGAGTCCGGCGTACTCCGAGAAGTGCGCGCCCGGCGCCCGGAACGCGGTGTGGCGCAGCTTGAGGAACCGCTCGATGTACCAGCGCTCGATGTCCTCGCGGCGCGCGTCGACGTAGACGGAGAAGTCGAACAGGTCGGAGACCATCAGCATCGGGCCGGTCTGCAGGACGTTGAGGCCCTCGACGATGAGGATGTCCGGCTGATCCACGACCTCGAACTCCCCGGGCACGCGGTCGTAAGCCGTGTGCGAGTACACGGGCGCCTTGACGTCGCGCACGCCGGCCTTGACCGAGGTGACGAAGCGCATCAGCGCCCGCTGGTCGTAAGACTCCGGGAAGCCCTTGCGCTGCATGATGCCCCGCCGGTTGAGCTCGGCGGAGGGGTGCAGGAAACCGTCGGTGGTGATCAGATCCACCCGCGGGTTGGTGTCCCAGCGTTCCAGCAGCACCTGCAGCAGGCGGGCGGTGGTGGATTTGCCCACCGCCACGGATCCGGCGACGCCGATGATGAACGGCACGCTCTGGTATTCCTCGCCGAGGAACGTCGCGGTGGTGCGGTTGAGCTCGCGGTGGGCCTGCACGCGCAGGTGGATCAGGCGCGACAGCGGGAGGTAGACCTCGGCGACTTCGTCGAGGTCGATGTTCTCGCCGATGCCGGACAGCCGCTCGGCTTCCGCGGCGGTGAGCACCTGCGGCATGGACTTGCGCAATTCGCGCCATTGCCGCCTGTCGAACTCCAGGTAGGGGCCGGGTGCCTGCGCGCGGGTCATGTCCCCATCATGCCAACCGCCCGGCCTGCGACCTTCGTTCGGGTGCCCTAACGTTACGGACATGAAAGAAGTGACCGACGCCTCGTCCGGGGATGCTGCGGGTGCTGCCGCGGGTGGTGCGTCCCGCCGCCATCCCGGCTCCGTGGGTGAGGTGTTTTCCGCCTTCGGTCTGCTGGGATTGACGTCCTTCGGCGGCCCCGTGGCGCACTTGGGCTATTTCCGCGAGGAGTTCGTGGGCAAGCGCAGGTGGCTCACCGACGCCGAGTACGCCGACGTCGTCGCCCTGTGCCAGTTCCTGCCCGGGCCGGCGTCGTCGCAGGTCGGCATGGCGTTGGGCTGGCGCCGCGCAGGGCTGCCGGGTCTGCTGGCCGCTTTCGTCGGCTTTACGACGCCTTCCGCGGTCGTTCTGGCTCTGGCCGCCGTCGGAGTGGCGTACTTCGGCGACCTCGACGGCCCCATCGCGGGATTGAAGGCGGCGGCGGTGGCGGTGGTGGCCGTCGCGTTGTGGGGGATGGCCAAGAAC
>NZ_DURI01000158.1 GCF_012837295.1 Corynebacterium sp.
CTGGGACAGGCCGCGACGACGCTGTCGGGTGGCGAGGCGCAGCGCGTGAAGCTGGCCGCCGAGCTGCAGAAGCGCTCCAACGGGCGGACGGTGTACATCCTCGACGAGCCGACCACGGGCCTGCATTTCGAGGACATCCGCAAACTCATGCTCGTCCTGCAGGGCCTGGTGGACAAGGGCAACACGGTCATCGTCATCGAGCACAACCTCGACGTGATCAAGTCCGCCGACTGGATCATCGACATGGGCCCCGAGGGAGGCGCCGGCGGCGGCACGGTGGTCACCCAGGGCACGCCGGAGGACGTCATCGAGGTCGAGGCGTCGCACACGGGGCAGTACCTCAGGCCGCTGCTCCCGGGCCAGAGCCAGGAGTCGTAGGCGGCTCGACCAGGGCTGCGCGACTAGGACGGCGAGGGCCGCCCCCAATCATCGGGGGTCTCCCCGGCGTCGGCGTGTCCGTCGGCCGTGGCCGGCGCTCGCCCGGCCGTGACCGTGGCATGGGCATCCGAGATCTTTTTGGCCCCTTTGGCCTCTTTGCCCTCGGAGAGATCGGCGTTGCGGTCGCGCAGGCTGCGTGCGACGACCATGCCGAGCATGAGCAGGCCGCACAGCAGGAACGCGGACACCCGCGTCAGGCCGCTCATGGCCTGCATGTCGTAGAACACCAGCTTCAGCACCGCCACGGTGGCGATGACCAGCGACGCCGCCATGTTGGCGTCGACGTTGTGGCGCTTCGGCGCGAGCATCATCCAGGCGGCGGCGATCATCCACCCGATGGAGACCAGCACGTGGGCGAGGCTGAACCGCACGCCGGCCGTGGTCAGCACGATGATCACGGGCACTGCGGTGAGCAGCAGACCGAGTAGGGCCGCGCCCTTCTCGAACATTTCGGCCCGGTCGCGTCGAGCCACCAGCACCGCGATCAGGCCTAGTGCCATGACCCCGATCAACAGTGCGGACAGCGTGACATTCGGGACGTCGAGGGCGTCGATGCGGAAGCGGTGCTCGAGCAGGTACGACGGTGCGAACATGGTCAGCACCAACGCCGCGGTGTTGGTGACCAGGGCGACGGCCGTCCAAAGGACGACGAGGACCTTGCCCAGCTGCGACGGCCGGAAAACGTGGACCCAGATGAACGCCGCGACCAAGATCAGCGCGGGCATGCGGGTCCACGACCCGTCCGAATCCATGCTGCCCAGATGCAGGGCGGGCCATGCGGCGGAGATGAAGCCCGCCCACCGCACCGCGTTCATGCGCGGGTCGGTGCGTGCCTTCCATGGGCCGAAACCGGCCACGCCGATGGCCAGTCCGAGCACCAAAGCAACCGTTGGCGCGAACGTCGGCCCGGGGCCCAACGCGGACAACAACGGCGCCGTCGTCCAGGCGAGGAAATACAGGGGGAGCAGGCCCAGGCCGCGCTGTTCGGCGGCTCCCGGGACGGGCATGACGAGTGCCCACTGTTCCGGGCCCGATCGTTCGCGTTGCGCGGGCTCGACTCCGACGGTTCCTTCCACCCCCTCGGTCACGTCGTCGTCGAGGAATTCGCGGACCGCAAGCGCGACGCCGGCGGCGATGAACGCGGCCACCGCCAGCCACCCGGGTTCGGCCGTGCCGAGGACCCCGATGGAGCCGATCAGGTAGAGGACGACGGCGGTCATGGAGACGACCCCGCGGTGTTCCCGGTCGTGCCAGGCCCAGGCTGCGGCGACGGATGGGACGAGGACGAGCACGATGACATCGAAGGCGTCACCCATGCGCGGCCACACGGTGATCGATGCGGCGATGAAGGAGATGACGAAACCGACCATCAGGAATGCGACGGATTTACATGCCCTGGCGCCGAGGAAGCCCAGCCCCATGACGGCGAGCACCACCACCGTACCCAGCCAATTCGGCCACCATTCCAGGCCGTGGACAAGCACCGCGGTGGTGATGTGCGAGGTGATCACCACCGCCGCGCCCGAGGCGGTGACGCCCGCGTTGCCAGGGTTCTTCCGGTGGACCACGACCGCAGCCACGGCGAGGACGACGGCCAGCGAGTAGGCGAGGATCACGCGGCCGAGCGGGCCGAGCAGGCCCGACTGGATGGCGAACGCGACCAGCAAGATGATGCCCGACACGGTGATCAGGGCGCCGACCGCCGCGGTGACCTTCAACACCAGCTTCTCGTCGTTCCACCACGGTTCCGTCCGGGTCCGCGGCCTCACGTGTACCTGCTGCTGCGGCAGCGGCCCGTGCGGCGGTTGCGCGGGCCCGGGCCGGGGACCTGGTTGGGGAGCCGGCCGGGGACCTGATCGAGGACCTGGCCCGGGCCCCATCGCCGGTTGCGGTGACATCGGGCGGGGGACCTCGCCGCCCATCGGCCCGATTGGCCCCGATGGCCCCGTCGGCTCCGGCCGGAATCGTTGGCCGGGCCGCGGCGGCGTCTGTGCGGGGCCGGGCGGGGGAGTCGGCCGATCCGGGAAACGGGGGGAGGGTCGGGTGGCCGGCCGGGTGCGATCCTCCTGCGGCGCGGCCGGCCCCTGCTCATCCAGTTCCCCCCGGATGCCCTTCGCCGCCGAAGCAACGCGCTCGGCCGCATCGGCCAGATCCGTCAGTGCGGCGGCCAATTCCCTATTGCGGTCATCGGGCGTAGTCATGGGCCCGACGATACTTTCGCCCCGCCGATCATGCCTGGCGACTGTCCGTCGGAAAGCGCGAAACCCGCCGCCGGATCGTTCCGGGACGGGTTCCTTGCTTGGCGACGGCCCGCGCAGGGGCCGTGTGCCGCGGCTTTTAACGCACGGCTACTTCTTCGCGCCTACTTCTTCACGACGGTGATGGACCATTCGGCGTCGCCGACGACCTTGAAGTCCTTCACGCCGTGGCCCTCGGTGGCGGCCCAGCGCGGGATGGACTCGGTGCCCTGGGTGCAGTCGAAGCCGATGACCAGCTCGTCGCCGGTATTCAGCTCCTCCATCTTCTGCTTCGCCTCGATGAGGGGGAAGGGGCAGACTTCGCCGTTGGTTTCGAGAATGTGGGTGGCCATGTGATGGGTCCTTTCGGAAAAGTGCGGGGAAATGCGGGGGATTACGCGTTGACCTTGACGGTCTCGGCGTCGGTCTTGTCGGTGGCGGTCTCGACGTCGTTCGAACCCTTGCGGGACAGCGAGGCGCGGACCGAGGCGGGCAGCAGGGGCTTGCGCATCAGGTAGATGCGGGCGGCCAGGCCGGCGCCCAGCGCCATGGCGGCGAGGGCGATCCAGCCCTGCCAGGAGAACAGGCCGGTGTTGACCATGCCGTTGCCGACGGTGCAGCCGCCGGCCAGCACGGCGCCCACGCCCATGAGGACGCCGCCGCCGAC
>NZ_DURI01000159.1 GCF_012837295.1 Corynebacterium sp.
CCTCGGACGCGGCCGCCGCGGCTGTCGCCGCCTGGCGGTGACCCGGGACATGGCAGCTCCCGGCGAATCCCCGAAGCCCGGCCCCGCCTCCGGGCCCCGTCCCGGCTCCGGCCCCGTCCCGGGCCCCGGTCCCACGCCGAACGACGCGGCCGCGGCTTTGGCGGGAGGGGCGGTCGATCCCGACCGGCTCCGTCGTCAAGTGACGGACATCCTCGAGGCGCCCGCGCCGACCCCGGCCGACCGGGCGGAGCAGATGGAGCGCGCGCACGCCCTGCTGCAGGACGCGCTGGGCGGGGAAGGGGCGTCGCGTGGCTAAGGGATCGTCGCCGAAGCGGCGGTTGGATGCGGAGCTGGTGCGCCGCAAGATCGCCCGCTCCCGCGAGCACGCCGTGGAGCTGATCAAGGACGGCCGCGTCACCGTCAACGGGATGGCCGCCACGAAGCCGGCCACCGCGGTCACCGGCGACGTGTCCATCCGCGTGTCCGAGGACGCCGACGACGCCAACTGGGCCTCGCGCGGCGCCCACAAGCTCCTCGGCGCGCTGGCCGCGTTCGAGCCGGAGGGGCTGACGCTGGAAGGCCGCCGCGTCATCGACGCCGGCGCGTCGACGGGCGGCTTCACCGACGTGTGCCTGCGCCGCGGGGCCGCCGAGGTCATCGCCGTCGACGTCGGCTACGGGCAGCTGATCTGGAGGCTTCGCGACGACGCCCGCGTCACCGTCCTCGACCGCACCAACGTGCGCACCCTGACCCCGGAAATGGTCGGGGGAGCCGCCGACGTCATGGTCGGCGACCTGTCGTTCATTTCGCTGCGGCTGACGCTGCCCGCGCTGGTGGACGGCCTGGTCGACGGCGCGGACCTGCTGCCGATGGTCAAGCCGCAGTTCGAGGTGGGCAAGGACCGCCTCGGCTCCGGCGGCGTGGTGCGCAGTCCGGAGCTGCGGGCGGAGGTCGTCGGCGACGTCGCCCGTTTCGGCCGGTCGCTGGGATTGTCGGTGCGCGGCGTCGTCGCCAGCCCGCTGCCCGGGCCGTCCGGCAACGTGGAGTATTTCCTGTGGCTGGTCAAGGACGGTGGCGCGTCGGACGTCGATGATGGGAAGCTGGACGAGATGATCGAACGCGCCGTGCAGGAGGGCCCGCAATGACGGATGGAACGATCGGCAAGGACGACCGCCAGGTGCTGCTGGTGCCGCACTCGGGCCGCAGCTCGAACCTGGAGATGGCGGCCGAGGCCGCCGAGCTGCTCGACGGCGCCGGCATCGGCGTGCGCGTGCTGGCCGGCGACGACCCGTCGAAGCTGCTGCGCCACCCCGTGCTGGGCAAGTACCCGCGCTACGGCCATTCGCCGCAGGCCGCGGCGGGCTGCGAGCTCGTGCTCGTCCTCGGCGGCGACGGCACCTTCCTGCGCGCCGCGGACATCGCGCATTCGATGGATCTGCCGGTGCTGGGCATCAACATGGGCCATGTCGGCTTCCTGGCCGAGTGGGAGCAGGAGTCGATGACCGAGGCGATCCAGCGGGTCATCGACCGCAGCTGGCGCGTCGAGGACCGGATGACCATTTCTGCGACGGTGCGCGACAACGACGGCCGCGTGATCGGCACGGGGTGGGCGCTCAACGAGGTGAGCATCGAGAACCTCAACCGCCGCGGCGTGCTCGACGTGGTGCTCGAGGTGGATCAGCGCCCGGTGAGTTCCTACGGCTGCGACGGCGTGCTCATCTCCACCCCGACGGGCTCGACGGCGTACGCGTTTTCGGCGGGCGGCCCGGTGCTGTGGCCGGAGCTCGACGCGATCCTGGTGGTGCCGAACAACGCCCACGCGCTGTTCGACCGCCCGATGGTCGTGTCGCCGCATTCGACGGTGGCGGTGGAGACGAACCCGCAGACCAGCGCCGCGCAGGCGGTGCTCGACGGTTTCCGGCCGATCCCGATGCCGGCGGGCAGCCGCATCGAGATCACCCGCGGCGAGCAGCCGGTGAAGTGGGTGCGCCTGGATGCCGCGCCGTTCACGGACCGGCTGGTGCACAAGTTCCGTCTGCCGGTGACGGGGTGGCGGGGTCCCAGGAGGTGATCGGGCGATGCTGACCGAGCTGACCATCCGCGATCTCGGCGTCATCCCCGAATCGACGGTGGAGTTCAGCCCGGGCCTGACGGTGCTCACGGGCGAGACGGGTGCGGGCAAGACCATGGTGGTCACGGGCCTGCGCCTGCTGTCGGGCGGGCGGGCCGACGCTGGCCGGGTCCGCACGGGCGCCGAGAAGGCGCTGGTGGAGGGCCGGGTGTCCACTGAGGACCTCGCGGGCCCGCTTGCCGACGACGTCGACGCGATCCTTCGGGAGTGCGGCGGCGAGAGGGACGAGAACGACGAGATTCTGCTGGCCCGCCAGGTGTCGGCGAAGGGGCGTTCGCGGGCGTGGATCGGCGGCCGGGGCACTCCGGCGTCGTCGCTGGCGGACATCGCCGGAGCGGTGCTGGCCATCCACGGGCAGAACGATCAGCTGCGGCTGCTCGGCGGCGGCGAGCAGATCGCCGCGCTGGACCGGCTCGGCGGGGAGCGCGTCGCGCCGCTGCTGTCGGCGTACAAGGACGTCCGCTCGCAGTGGCGTGCGGCGGCGAAGGATCTGGAGGAGCGGACGTCGAAGCGCCGCGAAATGGCCATGCGCGCCGACCAACTGACCTTCGCGTTGGAGGAGATCGACGCCGTCGACCCGGAACCCGGCGAGGACGCCGAGCTGGCGGAGACCATCCGTCGCATGCAGGACCTCGACGGCCTGCGCGAGGCGGCGACCGTCGCGTGGGGTGCCATCGACGGCCCCGGTGCGATCG
>NZ_DURI01000160.1 GCF_012837295.1 Corynebacterium sp.
AGCTTGCCCAGGTTCACCGGGTGCAGGCCGTCGGCGTCCTTGTCCGGGTCGATGAGGCCCAGGATGCGGTTCTCGTCGAGGTGCTTCGGCAGCGGCAGCTGCACGATGTAGCCGGTGCAGGCGTCGTCGGCGTTGAGTTCGGCGATGACCGCCTCGAGCTCCTCCTGGGTGGTCTCGGCCGGCAGGTCGCGGCGGATCGAGGCGATGCCGATCTGCTCGCAGTCGCGGTGCTTCATCTTCACGTAGGAGTGGCTGCCCGCGTCATCGCCCACCAGCACGGTGGCCAGGCCCGGCGTCACGCCGGCTTCCTTCAGTTTCGTCACCCGCGCGGCGAGATCCCGGAAAATCTCGTCGCGGTACATGTTGCCGTCAAGCTTCGTCGCCGTCATGGCTCCCAGTATGGCAAAGGCCCGGCGGAAAACAGCACATGACCGCCGTCTGTCCGGAGGGAAGCCGGGTCGGGCGCGCGACGGCCCCATGAGCGGGGCTGGCGGCGGGGACGGTGGCCGGGCACGGAAATTGACTTCTCGCCAATGGAATGGACGGGACGTTCCATGCGTTGCGCCGGCAGAAGGCCATAAGTCTTGCCATTTTCGACGAACGGACCGTTCCACCGTGAACACCGGCACCACCACCGCCCAGTCCGCCGACGACTCGACCGAGGAGAAGGCGCCCTCCCCCGCGGGCTCCCCCTCCTCCTCCGCGTCCCTGTCCCTCGATGTCCTCGTCGTCGGGTTCGGCAAGGCGGGCAAGACCATTGCCATGAAGCGCGCGAAGGCCGGCGACCGCGTGGCCATCGTGGAGAAGTCGCCCTCCATGTACGGCGGCACGTGCATCAACATCGCCTGCGTGCCCACCAAGACTTTGCTCGTCTCCGCCGAGCGGCATGCGCATTCGCTTGACGACGACCACGATTCCGCGTTCGACGGTGCCCGCGACCACCGGGACGGGTTCATCGCGAAGCTCAATTCGGCCAACGAGGACATGGCGCGCGACGCCGGCGTGATGATCATCGACGGCCGCGCCCGCTTCACCGGCCCCCGCACCGTGGAGGTCACCGGCGGCGACGACGTGCTGTTCATCTCCGCGGAGACGGTGGTCATCAACGTCGGTTCCGTGCCGGTCATGCCACCGATCGACGGCATCGACGGCCCGCGCGTCACCGATTCGACCGGCATCCAGGCGCTGGCCGAGCGCCCCGCCGCGCTGACCATCGTCGGCGGCGGCCCGATCGGCTTGGAGTTCGCCACGATGTTCGCGGATTTCGGGACGACCGTCACCGTCCTCGACGGCGCCGACGAGTTCCTCGGCCGCTACGACCGCGACGTCGCCGCGACGGTCCACGAGCATCTGGCCTCGGGAGGCATCCAGATCATCTCCGGCGCGAAGGCCACCGGTTTCGCCGACGACGGCGGCGCCGAGGGCTCGCAGCCCGTGACGGTCACGTACGAGACCAGCGGCGGTGAGGAAAGCACCGTGCGCGCCGACCGCGTGCTCGTCGCCGTCGGCCGCCGCCCGGCCACCGACGACCTCGGCCTCGACGCCGCGGGCATCGAGATCAATGACCGTGGCGCCATCCCCGTCGACGAGCACCTGCGCACGGGCATCGACGGCGTCTACGCGGTCGGCGACGTCAACGGCGGCCCGCAGTTCACGTACGTCTCCTACGACGACCACCGCGTGGTCATGTCCGACCGCTGGGGCGACGGCTCGCGCACGGCCGAGGACCGCGTCATCCCCACCACCACGTTCATCGACCCACCGCTGTCCACGGTGGGCCTCGGAGAGGACGCCGCTCGCGAGGAGGTCGAGGGCCGCGGACACGAGCTCGAGGTCATGGTCGCCGACGTCGCGGATCTGGCGATCGTCCCGCGCCCGAAGATCCTGGGCAACCCGGCAGGCATGGTGAAATTCCTCGTCGACCGCGACGCCGACCGCATCGTCGGCGCCTCCCTGTTCTGCGTTGATTCGCAGGAGCTGATCAACACCGTCGCCGTCGCCATCGCCCGGGACGTCCCCGCCTCCGGCCTCGGCTCGGGCATCTACACCCACCCGTCGACGTCCGAGGTGTTCAACGCGATGCTCGAATAGGGCTCGAATCGGGGCGAGTCACTTCCCGGAGCGTCCCTCCCTCAGCCCCCCTCCAGGTGCTGCCCTCACTTCCCCTCGGGGAAGCCCATCTGCCGCCACACCTCGTACGCGGCCACCGCCGCGGCATTGGACAGGTTCATGCTGCGCCGCCCGGGGATCATGGGGATGCGGATCTGCTCCGTCACCCGCGGGTCCGCCAGCGCCTCGTCGGACAATCCCGTCGGCTCCGGCCCGAACAGCAGCACGTCGCCGGGCCGGTAGTCGACGTCGGCGTGCCACCGCTGACCGTGCGCCGTGAACGCGAACACGCGCGGCGCCTCATCGGTTCCGTCGGGCTGCTTTGCGACGCCGCCGTCTCCATCACCGTCGTCAAGCAAAGGAGAAGCCGGGCCCACCAGGGCCGTGAGCGCGGCGTCGAGCGAGCGATGGACGTGGACCTCCGCGAGATCGTGATAATCCAGGCCCGCGCGGCGGACGTGCTTCTCGTCGAAGTTGAAGCCCAACGGCTCCGCCAGATGCAGCGCCGCGCCCGTGCCCGCGCACATGCGGATCGCGTTGCCCGTGTTCGGCGGGATCTGCGGGCTGGCGAA